>NZ_BRLB01000012.1 GCF_027923465.1 Vallitalea longa | reverse complement strand
CTTATCAATAAGAAATTTCCTAAGTTGTACATCTCCTGCACTAAAAAGCAAAATGCACTTAGACTGTAATGAATCTCTTCCTGCACGTCCTGCTTCCTGATAATATGCCTCAATATTCTCAGGCATGTTATAGTGTATAACGTACCTGACATTAGATTTATCTATTCCCATTCCAAATGCATTAGTTGCTACCATAACATCAATATCATCATATAGAAATCTGTCTTGGTTTTCTTTTCTCTCATTGGCAGTCATTCCACCATGATATAAACCTGCATTAATATTATTTCTTATCAAGAGCCTACATAAATTTTCGGTATCTTTTCTCGTTCCGACATATATAATTCCTGACTCACCTTTATGTTTATTAGCATAATCTATAACGAAATTATTTTTATTTACACCTTTTAGTACTGTGAAATTGAGGTTCTCTCTATCGTAACCATTTCTATAGATACTAGGCTTGACTAACTCTAATCTTTCTATTATATCCTGCTCCACTTTTCTAGTTGCAGTGGCAGTCAATGCTGCTATTACTGGTCTGTTTTCCAGATTATCTATAAAATTATTGATATTCATATAACTAGGTCTGAAATCATGTCCCCATTGTGAAATACAATGAGCTTCATCAACAGCAATAAAAGATATCTTGTTTCTTCTGGCTAACCGGTTTATAGCATCGGTTTCCAATCTCTCAGGTGCGATATATACTATTTTATATTTTCCTTCTTCTATTGCATGCAACCTATATTGAATATCTTCATACGATAATGTACTATTAATAAAAGTAGCATCAATTCCTGTAGCCTTCAAACTATCTACTTGGTCTTTCATCAATGATATCAGAGGAGATATTACCATAGTTATACCTTCAAATATAAGTGCTGGTATCTGATAACATATCGATTTACCACCACCAGTAGGCATAATGATTACAGTATCCTTTTTATCGAGTATACTGTTTATTGCATCTTCCTGACCCTTCTTATAATTATCATATCCGTATAATTTCTTTAGTATTTCTTTTGCTTTGGTTTTCATGACTTAACTAATCATTCCTTTTATTTGTCTCATCTCAATTTGGACATATCGACTATCTATATTATTCTACAACATATTATAACATACCATCATTAGAGATTATTAAAAAATTCTATTATATCATTTACTTTATCATCATACTTATCTTTTACATTGCTTATTGCAGGAACATAATCTGTCATATCATCTATCATATCTATATTTCTAATTAATTCACAAGGTTCATTAACAAGTACTTTCGAATTCACGCACATATTCAGCCCTGAATCATTGATTCTCAATAAATTATTTATTATGACAAATGGTGTATTGAAATCTTTCTCAACAGTAATAGTAATGTATTTCTTCAATACATAATTCTTTAGCTTTATTGCAGTATAAATATCTTCTTCATTCATTATCAAACGCTCTTTGATTTGTTTTTTTATGTAAGCTTCTGCATTATCGTTAAGGCTTCTATCATATGCCAACCTCCAATATATCCCTTCATCTATTCTACTTTCACTGGACAATGCTTTACCTGTATCGAAATCAATTTTTTTAGTATATGCCAACTGATATCTGCCTGATGTTTCATTAACGATAGCTTCTAAACTAGTTACATCATACAGATAGATACCTATGTATATAATACATATGACCGTAAAGAAAATTATCGGGAAAATAAGTGCAGCTTCTACGGTTAAGCTACCTTCTAACTTATTATTCATACTATTCACCTTATCTCTTTTCATACATTTATAGATTATCATATAATGAGTATTACCATAAAAACAGTGAGTATAAACGGAACCATAGGTAATTGGGTTTTTCTATTGACTTTTCCAATGGTCATTAACACCAAACCTATAAGACCAACCAGAACTAAAGAATAAACAAGTACAGTTAATGCCATTTTATATCCTAAGATTAATCCGATTGTTCCAATGACTATAGCATCCCCCATACCTATAGCTTTTCTTGTTATAATTGAAATCAGTAAAACAAAACCTCCAACTCCAAAAAAACCGATCATTGAATGAATCAATTCCACATTAGGATTAAAAAACAGTAATATGACTCCCAGTACATCTGTAATTATCAATATGTCTACTGGTATCTGTTTATCTTTCCAATCACTTATACTCACACTAATCAGAAACCATGATGTCAATAAAACTGCTATAAAATGATTTGAATAGCCATATTGACAATAGATAAAGAAAGAAACTATAGCCATTGCTATACTTATTATCAAGCACTTGATTTTTAGCCGTTTATTGAATTTGATTAAGGTCTTTAAATTAATATCCAGTACATAGCAAGAAGTGAATGTTCCCAGTAACAATCCTAATATAATAATAGCTACTTCCATATTTATTCCAACCTTTCCATTGTTCTTATACAATTTTTACATAAGTGCCTACCTGATTCTTCAGCCTCTTTTTTAGTCATTTCAATAATATCTGAATGAATCTGTGTACATGAAGAATCAACATGATATACCTCTCCACTAGGTGTATGATAGACAAATTTGATTTTACTCATATCTACATTTTTGGAACAGCGTTCACATAATTTGTGTTTGTGCTTACTTCTATCATATATTTCAGGGATAGTAACATTATTAACACAAGTTAGATATTTATGATACACATTACTATTTTTCACACAATAAACTATAGTCTCATCTGTAAGTTCCTCATAGTTTTGTGATGATACTTTTTGTTCTTCCATACATTCATTATGATCGCCACCATTGCCTGTCCACCCTCTTACTTTTACCCTCTGGGTCATTGGTATGTTTCTGATTCCAGGAAAAGGCATTGGTATGTTTATTCTATATTTAACTACTAAATCAATGTCTTGATTATCCAACATGAATTTTGAATGCCTGAAGTTCATACCTTTTTTGCCTCCAACTATATACCATCGTTCGTATTGCTCATCTGTAATATAGTTATCTAGTATTTTTTCAGCAATCTTAGTTCCTACATAGTTATTGGCTACAGATATACCCTCACATAAAGAACCACTGACCATTGTCTTTTTAACACTATTTAAAACGGAATCCAATGAATCAACCATTTCGTATAGACTTCCATAAGCTGTTTCTGCATTGTCTTTCATTATACCTTTGATCTTAGTGATAATACCTAAAAAATTATCTATGTTACTATTCAAATCACTGGTATTGGATGTATGAACAAAAGTAGTATCAAGTTTTTTTTCTTCATATGTATAAGAATTTCCACCTTCAATTGATTTAAATAAATCCTCTAACCGATTATACATATTTTTACCGCTACTTGAATTCCTACTGGCATTTTGATATATTTCCTGTTGTGCTCCTAATATTTTACTTTTATCCAGTATATAAGAATAGGTTGCTAGTTCATTAGCGGTTTCCGATAGACTTTGCTGAATATTTTCATGTATATATATTATCTTCATAATATACATGATAGATAATATAGCCATCAAGAATATGGGTAAAACCAATGCTGCTTCTACAGTTAAAGATCCTTTTACCTTCTTCATATTAATACCTCTTTTCTTTATTAATATGCCATTAAAGTATTGATATTGAATGTATAACCTTTCTTACCTAATCTTTTGGCTTTATTTGGCATAAATGGCAAATCAAAAAACAAATAATTGACTGTTACTTCTGCCGACACATCATAGCCAGATATATAATTAGTTAGATTTAGATTATTATCATTTCTACTTTTTTGAAGATTAAATTGTATCAGATCCAATACCCTATATAGTTTTTTATCATCATCAACACCTATTAATAACATAAGTCTAAGATAATCATTATAAGAAAATGATGGCATCAAGGATTTTATTTTAGAACCCTTACCTTCTACATTTAATACATCATCTAAAGCTGAATTTATATTGTTAGAGGTTTTGTTTCTTACTTTATATGCAATTTGGTTAATCTGTTTTTTGGTTATTTCTTTGTATCTACGCGATGTCTTATCAACAACCTTTTTTAATTCTGATTCAATCACACTATTGACACCACTTAATTCTCCAGTTACTCCATTAATAATTTTTTGTTTTACATTATCTATCTTATCACCAAATTTTTTGATTATCTCTTTTTTAATATTGATTACTTGTGAATAAGAAGCAGTACTGACTCTGTCTTCATATTGAGTATATATAGTATCTATGACATCATTAATGAGACCACTAAATATAGTATTACTATAATCACTAGATTTTGGTCTTTCACTTATTTTTTCTCTAATATTGTTAAATGCATTATTAATAACTGAATCTATTGTATCATCAACTTCATCTATTGAATATTTTAATGTTCTACTAGCATCATTTAGCACTTGTGATAATTTACCTTCTGCATATTCCCTGACATCTTCATCTAATTTATTGGTCAAGGTAGATATATTATTCTTCAAGCCAGTAGATGCTTTATTAATCAACTGCATAGATATATCACATACTTCATCTGATGCTTTATCGATGATTCCATTACTGATACCTTCTATGCTCGTATACCAATCCCCACTTGTTTTAATAAAAGGTATTTCTTCCCCTTTTAATAGATATCTAACATCGACACATGACTCCGCATAACTCCAAGCTGCCATAATCAGTGCTGCTACAATGTATGTTCCTAATCCAAAAGTCCACCATCCTGCAATAGCAGTTGCTATACCCATTACTAAAGTCCTTTTAGTTGAATTGGTTATAATATGGATATAATTCATTACGAATCTCATGCCCAATATAGTATTTGATACATGTTTCAAATTAGTATTTTCATTTAAACTGCCTCTTAATATATACTCAACTTCATTATTCAGGAAGTGATCTTCTTTAGAATAATTGCTTAGTGTTAAAGGCATAGAATTGGTTAGATTATCTGTAGCTGTACTAAAATCTCCTAATATATATTCATTTATGTAAATTTCATCTCTAAGGTCATATGCTGCATTTTTTAATTTATCACCTATTTCTGCAAACACACTTAATGATTTATCTACATAATTACCACTAGATTTATTATAGAAGTCAGCATTTTCATCTGATATTAGATTTATATAGTCCTTGTTTTTACTAATAACAGAGGGTAAATTAGTTTTGTCTATTTTTTCGCTAACATCAGTAGCTTTGTTGTTAAACTCAATATTTTGAGTGTTTTCCTTTACTTCATCCCGTAAATCAACTCTATCGATTTCATTTTTTGATAAAGTTTTCATATCTCCATAATTAAAAACCATATTCATAGTCGAATATTTATTGTTCAAACTGTTTTTTATATCATTTAATATATCTTCCATATTACTTGTATAGTCATGATTTCTCTTTGTGTAGCTATTTTGATTACGAAGCAGATTGCTTGATGATCTTACTTCACCTAAAAATGAATCTATCATATCTTCTTCATAGCTATCAAATCCGTTATAAATTATATCATTTACTAGATTCTTATTTTCGTTTTTCAGTCTTTTGGTATATGGAATAGTATCGTGCAATACTTCAATATTATTTTCTAACTCATCTTTTATAGCATATAGATTGTTGACAAGATTATATTCTTCACCTTTTTCATTTGATATGGCTAATTTACCCTTTAGATCTTGCAATTCATCTTTTATAGCGATAGTGGTGGATTCTATTACTTCATCTTTGTTTTTCTTAATATCATTTTCTAAATTATCTATGGAATCTTTTACTTTATCTCCCTTATCTTCAATCTCCTCTATTACATCAATCGCTTCATTATTTTTATCTAAATAATACTCTAAATCAATAATATGAGATATACAATCATCAATATTATTCTTGTAATCCTCAATATCTTCCAATTCACCTTCAAAAGAATCTCTTAAATCATCTCTTCTATCTTTCCAGTCATCTAATTTTTCATAATCTGTTTCGCTTAAATATTCATCCTCTAATATATCACTAATATATTCATTAGCATTATAGAGATGTTTATATGTATTGACTAAAGAATATTTATTATCGTCTATCCTATTCATACATTTAATGATATCATCAATATTATCATTAATATCAATTACAGTATCTTGTAGAATGCTTCTGACATTACTATTATTTATTTCATTAAAACACATTGACTTGGAATTGCTACTATCAGCCAATATTCCTTTAACAAAATAATCCTCATAACTAATGTAGCCTTTTTCACTAATGTCAAGTCCATCAATCAGTCTTTCAAGTTCTCTATATTTATTATCTATATCAGAAACCTTTTTAGTAATTTTCATTTTCTCCTTTAGTAGATTAGTTGTTTTTGATGCTTTTGAAACTAATTGCAGTTTCTCCAGAAATGGCTCTATCGACATTAATGGAGCTCTGTACTTCATATATTCCAATATTTGTAATTTAGTGTAATCTGTATTCTTATCTATAATACTATTTGATGGTTTTATATTAGTAACATTCAGCTTGTAATCATATAAATTAAAAAATTTTTTACTATTTTCTGGATATAATATTTGATATATTTTGTTCATTTCAGGTAAATTTTGATTGGGTATTAAAGATGCATTGACATAGTTTTCTATCTTATCTGCATAGTCATCTTTTTCTAACATAAATATTCCATATTCATCTGATACTTGTGAATCGTAATTAGATAGAATTGAATTAGTAGCGTTATTCAACGCCCTAAGCGATTGTAACTTTACTACCCTGATTCGTGTATAATCAATAATTGTACATGAAAATACAATCATTATTAACAATATACAACTTAAAAAGACTGTTACTGCCCCATCTGTTTTTCTTTCCATAATACCAACTCCATATATTATTGTAATGAATCATATCAATGAATATTTTAAAAATATCATATTACATTTAGGCAAAACAAAAGAGGCAATGCCTCATAAAAGATTTCAAATAAAATAGAAAGTAGAACTTTCTTATTCAATAAAAAAATAAGCCTTTTGCAAGCTTATAAGTCAAATTAATATTAAATAATTAATTAAAACAGCATTACAAATATTGATATATCCCCCCCAAAGTTTTGAAAAAATCATTTCATTAATAGTAATATATGTCCTAACAAATCTCATACTTAATACTACTATAAATAATTATAAATTATATTAAAGTATTTGTCCACAAAATTTTATATTTTTTGTAACAATATTGAATATATTGATGATTTGTGTTGAATTTGGTTGTATTAGTATATAATCTTAATACTAATATTTTACCTAAATATACCATAAGCATTAGTGATTATATCTTTAAATAAATCTGATTTGATAGGATAAAATGTAAATACAAAAAATGGTACTATCAATATTACTATTAAAGACATATATATTCTTTCGTAGTTAGAATGATTGACTTCTGATTTTAATATTCTATAACTTATTATTTGCGCTGATACAAATCCCACTATACCAGCTATAATATCAGCTGTAGCAAATGTTAATCCAATGCTTGTCAATACATAAAATAAGATTAATGTTGTAACTATCACTGTTAATAACCCCATCATTTTACCATACCAAAAATTTTTACAATATCTAGCTATGAAAAACGCTTCTACAATATATAATGTAAACAAAGAGAAAAAAACAATCTTAACATGTTCCCATATGCTTTCATTTACTGCTGAAATCAACGATAAACTCATTATCCTAGTATTCTGATAAGAATTATGCAATATAGTCCATAAAATCAGAACACCTATTAATCCTACAAACTCCCAGATAAATATTTTTCTAGTCATTTTTTTAACACCTCTTATAAAAATTATATTCTCTTATATTATTTGTAATTATATTAAATCCATACATATAATAATTTATATTTTCATTAATGTTAAGTAAATAAGTTAGCCTATAAAATATTAATACAAGAAAGCTCCTTTTGACATTATTTAAGTTGTATGTCCACTCTCACATGATATTTACAGTATTGACTTTTTATTATATTGGATTTACAATCAAACTTGTAACGTTATAAAACAAATAATGAAATCAAGCCTTGTAAAAATTTTTAGGTAATTATAGAATAGAATTTTACAAAATATAATTTTACATAAAGGACGTATATTATGTTTCTTAATAGAAGTAAGAAAAAGAGTATTACCGACTATAATATTAAAATTAATATATATAATGGTATTGCATTTTCAGTATCAATCAATCTAGTAAAACCTTATTTTGCAAAGTTCGCTGAAAGATTAGGTGGAAATGATTATCACTTTGCATTAATAAACTCTCTACCTGCTTTATTAAGTGTCTTTGCTTTTTTACCAGGTGCACTTATAATTGAATCAGCTAAAAGTAAAACAAAAATTACAGGTAAGTTTTTACTTGCTCAAAAATTAATATATTTGTTAATTGTTATAGTACCATTTCTAGGCACTGTTAATAAGCCATTATTATTTGTATTACTTATTGGTTTTATGAATTTTCCTGGCTCTATAGCTATAATGGGTTATCAATCTTCAATGGGAGATATATTCACACCTCGTAATAGAGGAAGAGCAATGAGTCTAAGAAACAGGTATTCTGATGCTATAAGATTAATAATATCATTTTTATCAGGTCAAGCACTTACTTTAATACCAAAAACACCTGCTCAAACCATTACCATGTACCAAATATTCTTTTTTATCGCCTTCATCTTTGGAATTCTGGAATTAATTATGTTACGTAGATTTAAGAACAGACAAGATAAAGAAGAAATCGTAAAAGAAAAATATTTTACACTGTTCCTTCAAACATTCAAAGATATACCAAAACATAAAAAACTGATTACTTTTATGATATGTTCCCTTATGTTTCATTTCGGATGGCAGATGGGCTGGCCTTTATTCAGTATTTACCAAATAAAAATATTAGGTGCTAATGAATCATGGCTGAGTATAATGACAATAGTAAGTGGAGCCTGTTCAATCATTACATCGACTATATGGGCAAAATTCGCTGATAAAAAGGGAAATAGCTTTGGTCTGGCTTTAGCTACACTTGGCATGTCCATTACTCCAATATTATATGTATTATCAGATACAATGCTACAATTGGTATTCTTCAACATAATTGCAGGGATTTCTACAGCTGGTACGATACTTATTCTTTTGAATCTCCTATTAGAAGTCACTCCAGATAAAAATAGAACCATATATATTGCGATATATAGTATCTTCATTAATATATCTGCAACTATAGCACCACTTTTTAGCGTTTGGTTAAAAGATATGACATCCATATATTTTACATTAATTCTTGTTGCAATACTAAGGCTCACTGGAAGTATAGCTTTCTTTGTTAGAAATACAAAACTAAAAAAATGCAATACTTAAATCCAGATTTTCCATTAAGCTATGCAAAATCAAATAATATATTTATTCTATAAATGAAACCTTATTATACATTTTTAATAGGTTCTTATATATTTTATTAGCTTCCTTATATTTTCTTCTACTTTCCAGATGATTTATCAATCCTAACTTCAAATCTATAGTTAGATCTATTTTATTAACTTCTTCATAATAATCTAATATCTCTTTTGTCCTTATATAAAATATTTCTTCGTCTATATGATATATTCTGAGTTCTAGAAATTCCAACAGATTATAATAAACATCATCTTTATATTCTTCTGTAAGATATTTATTGAATATTTTCTGTACTTCATCCAATCTATTTAATTTATAACATACTTCTGCATAGTTGTACGCTGGAAGTAACGGATGATTGTTGGTGTTTATTCCTTTTCTGCTATAATACATTGATTTTTCATATTCACCTATATTAGCATATAGATACGATAAATTAGTATATATATTCCAATAGATTTTTTTTATATCAAAATATTTTGCTCCGTTGAGTGCTGAAATAAGATATTTTTCACCTTTTATATAATTTTTTAGAAAACAATGACATACCCCTATATAATTGTGACACCACATAACATTTTTATAGTAGCCATTTCTTTCATAAGTTTCTAATGCTTTCTCAAGTCTATAAATCCCTTCTATCTGTCGATAATTGAAACAATAATTGCGACCTAATATATAATTAATCCAAGAAGTTTCTTTAATCTCAATAGCTTTTTCCAGTATTTTAATACCTTCATCATGTCTTACATAATTGTATACTAGATTTCCTGAAACTAACAAAAAAATATATTTTAATTTACTTGTTAGTGAATTATATATTTTGTCAATATTGCTTATTTCATATTTTAGTACGCTGTATTCTTCTTTTAGAACAAAAACTTTATATAATAATTGATAAATCTTATATTCAATGTTATAGGGAGACATTTTTATGGCACCCTCCATTTGTTGTAATTCATCGTATATATTAGTTGCTTCTTCATAATCAAATGTCTCAATCATCAACATCATGGCATAAAATTTCTGTCTTAGATTTCCTATATTCTCTACTTCAGCTATACTATCAATACCTAATTTCCTAAGTAAATCTTCAATTATTTCTCCTCTTAACGTTTTCTTACCGTTTTCAAAATAGCTCAAATGACTCTTAGAACAAATTCCATATGCCAGAGCTTCTTGAGAATATTCCTTTTGTAATCTATTGTACTTAATCCAACCTGATAAAAAATCATATTCTATCTCTTTACCAAACACCTTAACTGTACCTTCCATATATTAATATCTCCTTAAACAAATGATTTAATAATGTATTCACCAACTATAGTGAAAGTATATAATATTTTCCTTATTAATTCAAGTTATCAAGAAGTATTATTCAACATAATTCCTTTGCTCATAGACCGTATAGAAACTATAATTAATATTACATATATAAATGCTAGAACTTTAGAATCAAAAAAAATAATTTGGAGTGATAACAGATGAAATACAAAAATAATATTCTCTTAGTAAGCGGAAATGCAGTATCCAAAATGGGAAATAACATACAAAGAATAGCTCTAAACAGTTGGTTGATATCCGTTAGCCGAAACGCATCTTTATTAGGCTGGATTAGTGCTGTTACTTATATTCCCTTGCTACTATTTAATTTCGTAGCAGGCTATTTGGCAGATAATAAAAATAAAAAGCGTATTATTGTTATAACTGATTTCATTAGTGCTGTGGTTTGTTTGATATTCGCATTATGTGTAGATGTATCTAAAATATACATACCTTTAATATTAGTAGTCAACATAACATTATCAATATGCAACGCTATGTTTTCTCCTTCATTAAGAGCATTGATTCCTGCTATTATATCAAGAGAAACACTAAAAAAAACAAATGCCGTTTTAACTAATCTCTCAGAATTAATTAAAATCATTGCACCTGCACTAACCGCTTATTTATTAACACTAAACTTCATAACAATAAAAACACTATTCATAATTAATAGTGCAAGCTTCTTGTTATCATCTATAAGTGAGATGTTTATAGATTATACTTATAATAAAGCTGACACAAAATCTTCATTCAAAGATTTATTTGTCAACATAAAAGAAGGGTTTTATTACCTAAAATCACATACAACAATATTCAAACTAATTATATTCGCTATGATAACCAATCTATTCTTATCAGGATACGATGTTTTACTACCATATTATAGCAATGTCGTACTAAATGACCCTAAGTTATATGGTATTGCCCTAAGCTTTGAAGCGGCTGGAGCCATTATTGCTTCACTTGCAGTTTATTTATCTAAAAACAAAGAAGTAGACCCTATTGACATAATAAAAACAACAATACCTCAAGCCCTTAGCCTATTAATAGCAGCCATTAGTCATCCATATGCCTTAATGCTATCAGTATTCTTATTCGGATACTTCTTAGCTAAATTCAATGTATTGTTTTTCACTTACCTTCAATTGTACTGTGACGAAAAATATCTAGGAAGGGTATTCGCTGTAAATTTTACACTTGTAGGAATACTAATACCCGTAGGTAATATTGCCTTCGGATATATCTCAGAAATACTTTCAAACTACACCTTCATAATAATAAGCGCAGGTATACTAATATCCTCAATCCTACTTATAAGAAAGAAATAGTATTACTCAACTACCTCTGTCAAGTAACACTATAACTAACTAAACTTATAAAATATTATTAAATTAATGTAAATCTTTTGTACTGCAAACTAATATCATTTCCACATACCCTATGCTCTTCTAAATCTCTTTTTCATGAAAGAGGTATAAAGTGTTACAATCACGCAGACCGACCGCTTTTTGGGTAAGGCAAATGATTGTAACACTTTATACCGACTTATTACCACACATCAATAATATCACATTTCCCTATTTTCATACAAAGTCCACTGATACTCTATTCCCTCATGTACATTAATATCACTTTTCCAAGTAATACCCCAATTCTCAAGCTCATCCATATTATTAATGTACTTGTCAGCAGGAAGTTCACTATATATTCTAGTTACATAAGCTTTCTTACAGCTATTCATAAACAAATTATAAATTTCTGCTCCACCTATTACTAATACATCCTCAGCTTCAAATTGTCTAATATATTCAATAACTTCATCTTTACTATGACAAATCACTGTATTTTCACAACTAAAATTCTTATCTCTTGTTAATATAACATTCTTTCTTCCTTTTAAAGGTTTACCTTTTGGTAACGACTCCAAAGTCTTTCTACCCATAACAACTACTTTATTCATGGTTTTCTCTTTGAAATAAGGTAAATCACCGGGAAGATATGTAAGTAATCCACCTTTATATCCTACTGCCCAATTATTATCCACAGCAACAATTAAATTCATCCACAATCCCCCTCATATTATAAATTTTATCCACATCCTATTAACTGTTATAAACAATTTACACAGCTACTTGAATATTTTTTATCTGCTCACCTTTTTTATAATTCTCTAATTTGAAATCATCAGTAGTAAAATCATAAAAATCTTTTACATCAGGATTTATAATTAACTTAGGCGCATCGTAGCTTTCTCTAGTGATCAATTCTTCAACTAATGGTATATGTCTATCATAAATATGAGCATCTGCAATGACATGAACCAATTCGCCAACTTCTAGACCTGATACCTGAGCAAACATATGAACTAGAACAGCATACTGAACAACATTCCAGTTATTAGCTACTAATACGTCATTAGAACGTTGATTAAGTATAGCATTAAGTTTATTGCCTGTCACATTAAAAGTTACACTATACGCACAAGGATATAAATTCATTTCATGAAGATCTTGATGATTATATATGTTAGTCATAATTCTTCTACTACTAGGATTATTTTTAAGGTCATATAATACACGGTCAACCTGGTCAAATTCTCCCTCACTATATTTGTGTTTAATACCTAACTGATATCCATAAGCTTTACCAATAGAACCATTCTCATCAGCCCAACTATCCCATATCTTACTTTTCAAATCATGTATATTATTGGATTTTCTCTGCCATATCCATAGAATTTCATCTACAGCTGACTTTAGATATGTAGGTCTTAATGTGATAACAGGAAATTCCTTAGCTAAATTATAACGATTAACTATTCCAAATCTCTTGATTGTATGGGCTGGTGTCCCGTCATTCCACCTAGGTCTTACTTCTTGTCCTTGTGAACTATATCCGTTATCTATTATATCTCTACACATATCAATAAATATCTTATCTGCTATACTCATGCAACTTCACGATCCTTTCTTAACTATACAGTCAATTTAATCTTGTTATATCTTACATTATATATCACTACTTGTCCACCATAACATAACTAAAATCTAAAAAATTGGCAGAATCATTATCCTGCCAATCTTTGACTTTATATAGATCAATATATAATTAAGCCTCTAATTTATCATTCTCAGCATACTTCTTAATATCAGATAACCCCATATATATATTAACATTATCCTCATCAATAACAATAAGTGTTGGTGCTGTTCTTATTTTATATTTCATTGCAAGTTCTGCATGTTCTTCAGCATCAATTATCTTAACACTTTTATTCTCTAAATATTGCTTTGCAATATGACAATTAGGACATGTTTTTGTAGTGAACAATAATTTCTCTGCATCATTATCTGTATCACATGTTACTGCAACCTCTTCATGGGTCTTTGAATCAGTATGAACTACTTTTAGCATTGACTCCTCAGGCTTATATTCTTTTCTATCTTTAAATTCCTGTGCTTTACCATCATTCCAATGTTGTACCGGTCTATAATATCCAGTGATTCTACTATAAACTTCTGTTGTTGCTCCACACTCTGGACATGTGTATTTTTCTCCTGCGATATATCCATGTGATTTACACACAGAATATGTAGGTGAAATTGTGTAATAAGGCAAAGTATAATTCTCAGCAATTGTCTTAACTAATTGAGCTGCTGCCTTCCAATCAGGTAGTTTTTCTCCTAAGAATGCATGGAATACAGTTCCTGATGTATATTTGTTCTGGAATTCATCCTGCATATCAAGAGCATCAAACACATCTGCTGTATAGTTAACAGGTAAATGGGTACTGTTGGTATAATAAGGAGTTTCTCCTTCTTTTCCTGATGTTATTATATCACCATATTTCATTATATCATGTTTCGCTAATCTATAACTTGTTGATTCTGCTGGTGTAGCTTCTAAATTATATAAATCACCATATTGTTCTTGATAATCTGAAAGTCTATTTCTCATATGATCTAGTACGTTAAGAGCAAACTTTCTAGCATCTTCTTTAGTTATATCTCCATTAATCCATTTAGCATTGAGAGTAGCTTCATTCATTCCAACTAAACCTATAGTTGAAAAATGGCTCTCAAAGTTACCAAGATACTTCTTAGTATATGGATATAGTCCTTCAACCAATAACTTAGTTATTACTTGCCTTTTAATCTTAAGTGAGCGTGCTGATATATCCATCATCTTATCCAATCTCTGATAGAATTCTTCTTCATTATTAGATAGATAAGCTATTCTTGGCATATTAATAGTAACAACACCAACTGAACCAGTGCTTTCTCCAGAACCGAAATATCCACCTTGTTTCTTTCTAAGTTCTCTTAGATCAAGTCTTAATCTGCAACACATACTTCTTATATCGCTTGGTTCCATATCACTATTTACATAATTACTGAAATATGGAGTTCCATATTTTGCAGTCATTTCAAATAACAATTTATTGTTTTCTGTTTCATCCCAATTAAAATCTTTTGTTATGGAATATGTTGGAATAGGATATTGGAAACCTCTTCCATTGGCATCTCCTTCTATCATAATCTCAATAAATGCCTTGTTAATCATATCCATTTCTTTTTGACACTCACCATATGTAAATTCTTGTTCTTCACCTGAAACTATAGCAGGTAAACCTCCAAGGTCATTAGGTACTATCCAATCAAGTGTAATATTAGAGAATGGAGATTGAGTTCCCCATCTACTTGGAGTATTTACACCAAAAACAAATGATTGAATACATTGTTTTGTTTCTTTATATGTAAGACTATCAACTTTAACGAAAGGAGCTAAATATGTATCGAAAGAAGAGAATGCCTGTGCACCTGCCCACTCATTTTGCATTATTCCTAGGAAATTAACCATTTGATTGCAAAGAGTAGATAAATGACTTGCTGGAGAAGATGTAATTTTTCCTGGAACACCACCAAGACCATCTTGAATTAATTGTTTTAATGACCACCCTGCACAATATCCTGTTAACATAGATAAGTCATGAATATGTATATCTCCACTTCTGTGAGATTTTGCAATTTCTTCATCATATATTTCAGATAACCAGTAATTAGCTGTTATTGCGCCTGAGTTATGTAATATAAGTCCACCTACAGAATATGTTACTGTCGAGTTTTCTTTTACCCTCCAGTCTTCTTCCTTAACATAACTATTGACTATTTCTTTATAGTCAAGTATTGTGGATTTCATATTTCTTATTTTTTCTCTTTGTTTTCTATATAATATATAAGCTTTTGCTACATCTGTATAACCTGTTTGTTCTAGAACTTTCTCCACACTATCTTGTACATCCTCAACTGTGATTTTTGAATCTTTAATTTTATTTTGGAAATCAGATGTAACTCTTAGCACTAAAATATCAAGTATTTCTTCTGTATAATTCTTATCGGTAGCCTTAAATGCTTTTGTAATAGCTTCCTTAATCTTGATGAAATCAAATTTACTTATTTTACCATCTCTTTTAACAACGTCAAACATTGCTAGTCTCCTCTCTCTTGCGAATTAATAATAATATACCATATATGCCCATAGTAGTCAACACGAAAAACACTACATAATGTATCTACTTAATTCAAAAAACACTATATGTAGTATATGCGAATAGGCTATAAATACTATGATATATGTAGTTTTCTGCTATATTTTACAATACTCATTGATAGAAATAAGTCCTTTTTGCCAATTAAAACCACCAATATTGTAAATCGAATTATATCTTGTCACAATATTTGGTGGTTGATTTTTTAGCAATTAAATTTATATTAGTAATTTAGTCTCATTTTTGTTTATTTCCCCATAAGTTTTTGAATCCACATAAGCTTCTATATAAGTACCTTCATTTTTATATTCTTCATTAATTATTTGTCCTGTAGTACGTATCTGATTTAATAGATTTCCATTATCATATGGAATTATTCCTTTTATGAATTTCTTGTCTTGCTGAATTCTTTTTTCTATTACATCTAATAGTTCATCTAATCCGATTCCTTCTTTTACAGAAACCCTTAGTGTTTTATATGCATTATTATCTTGAAGATATTTATTACTTTCTGGCTTATCTATTTTATTGAAAATCGTTATTACAGTTTTACCAGTAGCACCTAACTCTTCTAAGGTTTCATAAACAACTTTTATATGACTTTCGGCCTGAGGATTAGAACTATCGACAACATGAATTAAAATATCTGCTACAACAGCCTCTTCTAATGTAGAATGAAACGCTTTTATAAGATGATGCGGTAACTTTCTAATGAAACCTACAGTATCTGTTAATAAAACTTCTGTTTTGTTAGGCAATACTAATTGCCTAGTTGTAGGATCAAGTGTAGCAAATAATTTATCTTCTGATAAAACCTCTGCATCTGTTACTTTATTCAATAATGTTGATTTTCCTGCATTAGTATACCCAACAATCGCTATCTTGACTTTTCCTTGTTTCTTTCTTCTTTCTCTAATTAGATCTCTGTGATTCTTGACATCTTGCAATTCTTTTTTTAGCTGGGTTATACTATTTCTTATATGCCGTCTATCAGTTTCTAATTTTTTTTCCCCTGGTCCTCTTGTACCTATACCACCACCAAGTCTTGATAAAGTCGTTCCTATACCAGCTAATCTTGACAATCTGTATTGAAGCTGTGCTAATTCAACTTGAATTATACCCTCTCTCGTCTGAGCTCTTTTAGCAAAAATATCTAGAATTAACATGGTTCTATCCATTATCTTTACTTCTAAAGCATCTTCTAGATTCTTTAATTGAGCAGGGGATAATTCGTCGTCACTTATTATTCCGCTGGCATCCAATTCATGGATTAGGCTTTTTATTTCATCTATTTTTCCTTTTCCCAAGTAAGTTCCTGGATGAACACTTTCTCTGTTTTGTATAACTTTTTCTAGAGTTATCGCTCCAGCAGTTGTAGCTAACTCTTGAAGTTCATCAAGTGATTCAATTATATAAGATTCATTTTCCCTGGTAGCTACACCAACTAGAATTACTCTATCCACATATTCCTTTTCAATTTCAAAGTGCTTCTCTGGCATTACTAATTCCTCCTATAGAAACTAAGGGATAGGTTGTTGATCTACCTTTTTAGTTTCTTATCAATTAATTCAATTTCATTTTTTGCATCTACCTGCTTTTCATCAATTTCTAGAACTTTATTGAACATTTCAAGCGCCTCCTCATATTTTTCTAAGTATTCTAAAGACAAACCTTTCTTGAAATAGCTTTGATATATATCAGGTTTTATCTTTATTGCTTGATCATAATATTCTATAGATTTATCATATTCTTCTAATTTTTGATATAAATCACCTATCTCTATGATGATAGTATAATTATTAGGTTTTGACTCCAAATATTCTTTAAAAGCTTCTACAGCTTCTTCATTTTGGTCTAAGTATTCATGAAGATACCCTTTTTGGGCTAGTGCATCTTTATTTCCATAATCAGCTGCTACAGAATAATTAATTAGAGCTTGACCATATTCTTTTTTGTTGAAATATTCATTACCTCTTCCAATATATGCATCTGCATAATTATTCCACTTACTCAAAAGAAAATCATATATCTGTATAGCAGTATCGCTATCACCTTTTTTACTATAAATAAGTGCTTGTGTATTATATGCCTGTGGTATCAAAGGATTAATATCTATAGCTGTATTTACATCAGCTAATGCTTTATCATATTCTTCCTTAATGAAGAAGACAAATGCTCTATTAGCATATGCATAAGCATAGGATGAATCTATTGATAGAGCTTCATCATAACTTTCTAGGGCCTCTTCATATTTACCCCAATCTTTGTATAATATTCCTTTTGCATTATATATTGTTTTATCATTTTTATTTATTTTCAATGCTTTATCTAAAGACTCTATTCCTTCTTCATAATCTCCAATCAATCCATATGCCGTACCTCTAGTTGTATATGTCAATGCTAGTGATTCTTCATCATCAAAATATTTTTTTAGTTCTATTGCTTTATCCAAATCTTCTATTGCCTTTGTTGTTTCTCCAAGAGCAAGATTAATATATCCTCTATTACTATATGCTACAGCATCCTTATCATTAATACTTATCGCTTTATCTATATCTGCTAAAGATTCTTCATGATCTCCCAATTCAAAATAGAGTATGGCTCTATTAGCATATGATGTGGAAAAATCAGGGTATTTCTCTATAGCTTCATTATATTTTTCAAGAGCTTGTTTATACTCCCCCTGTGAATAATATTTGTATCCCTCCTGATTTATCTTAATAGCATCTTTATTAGAACTACATCCAGAAAATACAACTGTTATAGTTATTATCATTACTATCATAAATAACCTTTTCATTCGTCTACTCCAATCCATGCAATTTACTATAATTTCATTGGATTATAGTAAAAGTCGAGTTGTAAAATTAATGGATTATAATACTTGATATCTATTTGGACATAGAATATAAGCATTATAATCCTTATCACTTACTTGTTAAAAAAATTATATCATTCATATTATACCATAATAATTACAAAATATTAATCATTTTTTATCAACTTCCCCTAATAGCTCGAAAAGCCCCAAGAAGATCAAGCTCTCCATACCCCCATTCGCTATTTGGATATTTGATGGATCTTTTTCTCTTAGCTCCCCTAATCAAATAATTTCTTACCTTACCAGTATCCATAGTAGGATCATTCCCCTTAATTATTCCCCATTCCAGTAATAATGCTGCTGCTCCTCCTGTTATTGCAGCACTTATGCTCGTTCCTACCATTGGTCCGTATGTATTATCTGGTAACGGACCAACAACACCAACACCAGGAGCAACCAAATCTGGTTTTAGAACTTCATCCCTTGTCAATCCTCTTCCTGATGATAGATACAAACTACCAGATCTATGATCATATGCTCCTACTGATAAAAGTCCTATACCTGATGATGGGTCTGTAATTGTTGTAAATGGATCTGGCAGTAAGAATTGTGTTTCTTCTTCTACCCACCCTTTTCTAGGTATCCAAACATCTATTCTTCCATTTACTATCAGGTCTCCATAAACGGTAATAGTCCAAATACCTTCTGTAGGTTCTTGCATTCTTACAAATATGACTTCATCTCCGGTTCTACCTTCTGATAATTGGTATTCTACATATATTACTGTCTTTTCAAGTAGGAATTTAATCTCTTCTGTCTTAGCTAAAGTAGCTGGTATTCTATCTATAAATTCTCCCGTAGGTGAAGTAATTGAGATTGAGATTTTATCAGGAGCATTACTCCATATGTTAAAAGTAAATCCAGGCTCGTTAGGGGGTACTTTTATCTCAACATTCTTATATTCATCTTCCTCTTCAAATTGACCTCTATAATGATGTGCCAAATTACTCTCATTTCCAACAGCTACTGTTACAGTATTTCCTATTCTTCTTGCTATAGATGTTAAATAACCTTCTGTAATAGAACTTCCATCATGAGCTCCTTGGTTACTGCCAAGTCCTATAATGATTGATAAAGGCATTTGAAGTCTTGATGATAATTCCCTGATATATTTAGCTGCTAATATGACATCCGTACTTTGATACACACTTTCTACACTATCTTCAATCAAGTAAAAATCCCTCAGACATTTTTTTGCCTTTTTCAATTTTACTACTATCAATGAAGCATCTGGAGCCGCTCCTACAAAATTATTATCTCTATCTTCTCGTCCTGCTGCCATTCCTGCTAAAAATGTCCCATGTCCTGTATTATCTACAGTAGGTACAATTGAAAAAGGATCATCAACTTGTATAGCATTATTTATATCTTCTTCTGTATATTCTGTACCAAATACAAAGCCCTCTGGTGGCGAACCTTCTATGGTCTGGTCCCATATGCTAAGTATTTTTGTAGTATTATCTTCATATCTAAATATTTTATCAGTATAATCAATACCAGAATCTATAATACCTATAATGACTCCTTTACCTCTTAGAGGTACATAAGGTTGGGTGTGGAATGATAATATTCCTGCATCTTCCAATGCACTTATCGCATATGGTCCAAAACAATGTGGTATCTCACTTAGATTAACCTTATCAATAATACCTCTGCAATCATCTCCGATATAAATATGTACAATTGCATACTGATCATCTAATATTTGAATACACTGAGGGTTATATCTTTCGTAGATGTCTTCTATAGATTCATACTCTATTAATAAATCAAAATATTCTTCAGACATTACTGCCTTTTTACATTCCTCTATACTACTTCTATCATCTATTTCTTTATTTATAATATCAGTTTGTTTTATATATTCATTGATCTCTACTGTTGTTATATCTTTAAAAACATTGGCCAAGCAAAGAGTACCGTATCCCCACATATTATTGGGATAATCAAACAAATCTTCATTTCTATTAGCTGACCTCTGTAAATATGATTTTACCTTTTCCCCATATAAATAAGGATCATTACCTTTCACAATTCCCCATTCCATTAATAAAGCAGCTGCCCCCGTTACAAATGGAGTTGCCATACTAGTTCCACTAAGAGAGTCATAACCTCCACCAGGAAAAGTTGAAACAATATTAACTCCTGGAGCAACTAAATCTGGTTTTACAGTAATTGTATTAGATCTTCTTGTATAACCTCTTCCTGAAAATGGTGCAAGACTTCCAGTTGCAGGGTCATAAGCACCTACCGTTATTACTTTATTTGCTGTAGATGGCATAGTTAATGTGGTATCTACAGTGGGTTGTAAAAACTTCGTATCTTTGCCAACGGAACCAGGCAACCACATATCATAATTACCAGATACAATTGTATCTGCCTGCAGGGTTATTTTCCATATTCCATCAGTTATATATCTACCTGCTTGAGGTATCAATTCTATATATATCTGTTGATCCAGATTAAATGGTGACGGCTCTCCATAATACAATAAAACTTTAGTCCTGTCTAGATTAAATTGTTGTTTACCTAATATTGGCGTTACAAAACCAGATGATACACCATTAGGTGCTGTTATCGAAATATTGATAGCATCAGAATATGCTTTCCAAAGTTGTATAGTAATATTCGGTTCACCTGTAAAAATTGCTATCTCTATTTCCTTCTCTTCCCCTTCATTTAATGAACCACTAGTATGAAGAGCGGTACTTCCTTCATTGCCAGAACCAACAGATATAACATTTTTCCATTCACTGGCCATATTATCTATAAATGTTTCAAATAAAGATTTGCCGTCATGTGGTCCATAATTATTACCGAAACTCAGATTAATGGAAACAGGCCTTCCTAATTCTTCTGCTTTATTAATGACATAAACTATTGCTCTCATGATTTCTGTCGTACTAGGAAAAGATTCTTGACCTCTTCTACCTAATTTAACAATAATAAATTCTGCTTCAGGGGCAACCCCTATATATTGCCTATTACTTGCTCTTCCGTTTCCTCCTGCTATACCTGCTACATGTGTTCCATGTCCTAAAAAATCATCAGAAGGAACTATCTCCAATCTTTCAAATTTGTTTGTTTTTGTCAGAGCTTCATTTATTTGTTCCGAAGTATACTCCGTACCTTCACTAAAACCTTTAGGTGGATTGCCCGCTATAGATTGATCCCATATAGATATTATCCGTGTCGTTCCATCCTCATTTCTGAAATCAGGGTGTGAATAGTCTATTCCTGAATCTATTATTCCCAATAATACTCCTTTACCTTTTAATCTTGGAAAAACATTTTGAACAGAAGTTATGCATGCAGCTCTAAGACTAGTTTCTAAATTAAAAAATAAGCTACTTGGTTTTTCAACATATTCAATCTCTGGAAATGATGCGAACATATCAATGTTCTCTTCTTTTATTGTTACAATAGCATAATCCATTGTAAGCTGTTCAATATCTTCTGTAAGTGCAACAATTTCAGGAATATCTATAATCTGCCCATTATATTTAACAATAAGTTCCCACGTATTAGCTTCTTCATTATAACCAACATTAAGGTCCGTCGTATATAATCTCTCATCACTTGTCAAATCAACAGCTAAATTTAATCTATCATCCACTTTTTGATTATTATCCATTATACTCCCCCTCATAAACTCTCTTATTAAAATTTTATGAGAGTATAATAGATTTATTGTATAAAATTTATTTATTCTTATGTTTTTTAATCAACAACATTTGACATGATAATCTTTTTGAATTATACTAATTTTTATATTATATTGCTTCAATGGGGTGAACATATGACCAAATTAAAAAGAATACTGATATTTATATTTATATTTATTTTGTTGGCACTAAATGGTATGGCTATACATTACGCCTTAAATCCAAAAGAAAACAGTGGTGCAATAATAGTAATTTGTATTGCTTCTACCTGCGTGTTATCAGTTTTTATAGAATTCATATTAAGATATTTAAAGAGAAAGAAAAATTGATACTTATATTTAAAGAACATACTAAAGGGACTGTATCTTTACAGCCCCTTCTAATAATTTCAACTTATATTCTAATAATTACTTCATTCCCAGAATTATAGTTAACATTCTTATCTAAAAACATATCAAATGATTTCTCTACTATATCTGCTATTTCCATTAATTCTTCAACATGATAATATTTAAAATACTCCTCGACGTTACATTCTTTCATACTTTTATTCAATTCTTCATCCATTTTATGCTCTTTTAGGTCATTGGCCAATTTAAAACTATCTAGTGTTATTATTGAACTTATGGTAATAAGTTTTAAATAAGCTTTGTTAGTTGAATAGTGAAAAGCCAATTGAATGAAACTTAATCTATCCAACGTCTTATTAATTGTATTCATACAAAATTCTGATAATAATTCCAATGCTTTATCTTGTTTTACTTTATTCAACAATAAATATTTGTACACTGCATTAACAGCTATAGCAAATTCAAGATACGTCTTATAAATACTCGTATGAAACCTATAGTCTTCTTTTTTTAATTCATTATATAATTCTATTATTTCTCTTACGTATTTATCAGCCAAATCATCATTTAGTACTTTTACAAATAGTGGGTATTCTAGACGTAAAACATTTTCAAATCTACTATCTGACATCTTGCATATATCCTTTCTTTCATAAAAATATTAATAATATTTTCTATCAATTATAAACCAATTGATATTCCATATAAATATATTGCCACAATAAACATACATATGCAAGTATATCTTAAATAATTACTTAATTATTACTTTTTTATTTTTTATAATCGGATGATTAATTAGTTCCACATCAATAGAATAAACATCTTTAATAGTATCCTTAGTTATAACTTCCTCTGGATCGCCATATTTATATATATATCCATCTTTTAACATCAATATTTTATCACTATATCTCATAGCTATGTTAAGGTCATGGACAATATTTATTACAGTGATGCCTTTTTTCTTACATAGCTTATGAACTAACTCACTAATCTCATATTGATATCCAATATCCAGATGCGAAATAGGTTCATCCAACAGCATAATATCTGTTTCTTGTGCAATAGCTCTAGCAAGTATTACTCTCTGTAATTCTCCTCCACTCAATTGTGTTATCTTCTTATCTCTTAGACTGCTAACTCCAGTCTCTCTCATAGCGTCATTGACTAATTTTTTATCTTTATCAGTATTTTTTTGGAACCTTGATGTATAAGGAGTTCGTCCCATCATAACAATATCATGTACAGAAAATTCATATTGCATATCGGTAATCTGAGGTACCACTGACAATCTTCTAGCAATTTCTTTTTGCTTAATTACATTTATATCATCGTTCTTGAGATAAACGGTCTTTCTATCAGAAGGCAATATACCAGCTAATAACTTCAACAACGTAGTTTTACCGGAACCATTAGGACCTATTATGCTATAGAACAATCCTTTGTCGAAATTGATAGATAAATCATTCAATATGCTTTTTTGTCCATAATTGAAACTTAGATTTTTTGTGCTAACTACACTCATAATATTCATTCCTTTTGATTATGTTGGTTTATAGAACTTTCTTTTTATTCTGATATAGCAAAAACAAGAAAAATGGAACTCCAAAAATCGATGTTATAATTCCTACCGATAATTCACCAGGGGATATGATAGTTCTTGCAATAGTATCACATAATATCATAAAAATAGCTCCAACAAGCATAGCAAGTGGTATTAATTTCTTGTGATCCGGACCATTAATTATTCTTATTATATGAGGTATTATTAGTCCAACGAAACCTATAATTCCACTAGCTGATACAACCACTGCTACCATGATTGATGAGACCCCCAATATGATTTTTTTCGTTTTATTAACATTGATTCCTAAACTTCCAGCAGCATCGTCACCTAACAACATTAAATTCAATTCTTTTGAAAACACCATCAGTATAATAGAACATATAATCACACAAGGTGCTATAACTGCAACTTCCGACCAACTTGACGTACTGAAACTTCCTAGTGTCCATAAATACACTTTTTCTAGTTTATCTCTATTTAATAACATAAGTAGAGACATTAGAGCAGACAATAAATAGTTAATAGATATACCCGCCAACAATAATGTTGTAGTAGGAAGTTTTTTACCAATTGCAGATATTTTTAGAACTACTATAACTGTAAGCATAGCTCCAACAAAGGCAAATATACTTACTCCTGTAAAAGCAAATATATGTTTATCAAAATTAAATATCAAACCTATTGTTGCCCCAAGAGCTGCTCCTGATGAAATTCCAAGCACAAAAGGGTCAGCCATAGGGTTCTTGAATACTCCTTGAAATGAACATCCCACAACTGAAAGTGCTCCTCCAGTGAATAAGGCTAATATTATTCTTGGCAATCTTAGATTAGTTATTATTTTAATGTGAGAATCCTTAATACCTTCTAAGGACACTAAATCATCTAAAAACGGTATTTTATTTAATAGAATCTTACTACTTTCAATAAAATTAATTTTTACCGAACCAAAACCGCATGCTATAATAACAACTGCTATAAGTATCAGTAAGCTTATAATTATATTGCTTTTTCTATATATCTTCATAATAATAACCTGCTTTGCTTAGTATGTCTATTCTAGTACTTCCGGATGGAAAATTTTAACTAATTCTTCTAATCCAACAACAAGTCTTGGACCTTGTCTGAAAAAAACATTTTCATCTGTTTCATATAATCTACCTTCTTTTACTGCTGTTAGATCTTTGTATCCTTCTAATTGTTCAATTTTACTCTTGGAATCAAATTTATTAGAACATATTACTATTTCTGGATCTTGGTCGACAAGCTGTTCTATACTATAAGACCAACCAGTAGCATCCTTAGCAATATTTTCTGCTCCAGCGCTTTCTATTAGTTTTCCTAGAAAAGTCTCTCCAGTTGCTGTAGAGTTATGCTCACCATAGCCTACAACAAAATATGCTGTTGGTTTTTCTTTTCCTTCTACAGCTTTTGTTAGTTCAGAAACTTTGTCTTTCATATCATCAATTATTTTATCTGATTTATCTTTTACATTAAGTACTTTGCCAAGTGTAGCTATATATTTATATGTGTCGTCAAATCCTCCCGTTAGTGCTAAAGCCAAAACAGTAATTCCCTGCTGTTGTAACTGAGTAATAGTTTCGTCAGATACATGAGCTGATACAAGAACAATATCTGGACCAATTTCTACTATTCTTTCAATATCGGGTTGTGTTAATTCACCTAAAGATTCTATATCTTCCACTTCACTAGGGTAATCACAATAATCTGTTCTACCAACAAGTTTATCTCCTGCTTCTAGGGCAAATATTGTTTCTGTGAATTCTGGTGATAGTGAAATTACAGTTTCTGGTTCTTTTTCGATTGTTATATTATTACCATACTTATCTTCTACGTCCATAGGATATGTAATCGCTTCATTCTCTTGTTTGTCAATTGAAGTATCCGTTTTATTATTACAAGCACCTAAACTAAATACCAATGTCATAATTAACATTAAGGATAATAATATTTTTGATAATTTTTTCATAAAAATTAACCTCCATAGTTATTTTAATAATCGGCTTTTATGCATATGTAGCAAATTATTTATAAACAACAAAAAACTGTGCTGAGGCACAGTTAGATTACAAATAAAATGTATCTACACTCTCCCACCGAAAGCTGAAACATCATAAAAAGGCAGGTCTCCTGGCTTATGGCTTGACTTACTCTCTAGTCTTCTCGGTCTCCCAATGACAAAATTAGATTTCATACCATTTACAGTAGCGGGGGCTGCAGCGGCATCTGACCGCTTTCCCTTTTTAACTCTATGAGTACCTTTTCATATATAAAATTTTCACAACTCATCATATATAACTAATATATTCATAAGTTATCTATATTATATACTTATCATAAGATATGTCAAGATAAATGATCTTATCTGGTTTTAATTTTCTTAAAATGTTCGATTATATTTTTTTCATAACCCTGCATAGTAGGTTCATAATATTTTTTGTCCATTAATTCATCTGGCAAATACTGTTGGTCAACATAATGATTATCATAATCATGAGCATATTTATAATCAATTCCATGTCCTAATTTTTTGGCACCACTATAATGACTATCTTGCAGATGAGGTGGAATCGCATCAATTTGTATTCTCTTGACATCTGCTAGTGCTTTATCTATGGCGAGATATGCAGCATTACTTTTGGGAGCACAAGCTACATAAGTAGCTGCTTGTGATAGTATTATTCTTCCTTCAGGCATCCCAATAAAGTTAACAGCTTCAGCCGCAGCTACAGCAACCTGTAAAGCCTGTGGATCAGCATTTCCTACATCTTCAGAAGCACATATCACTATTCTTCTAGCTATAAATTTGGGATCTTCTCCTGCATAAATCATTCTAGCCAAATAATATACAGCAGCATCTGGATCCGAACCTCTCATACTCTTGATGAATGCTGATATAGTATCATAGTGATTATCACCATTTTTATCATAATTGATAACCCTTTTCTGAATACATTCAGCAGCAACTTCTATAGTAATATCAATTATACCTTTCTCATCTGGTTCAGTAGTCAATATTCCTAATTCTACTGCATTAAGAGCTGCTCTAGCATCTCCATTGGCTCTGTCAGACAAGAATTCCAAAGCATCTTCTTCTATCACAGCATTAAAGTTTCCTAGTCCTTTCTCTTTATCTGTTATGGCTCTCATAATTAGTTTACTTATATCTTCTTTATCAAGAGGTTTCAATTCAAATACTCTAGATCTTGATACCAGAGCACTATTCACCTCAAAATACGGATTTTCTGTAGTTGCACCTATAAGTGTAATAGTGCCATCTTCAACATATGGAAGAAGTGCATCTTGCTGAGCTTTATTGAATCTATGGATTTCATCAATAAATAATATCGTCTTGCCTAAAGTCATTCCAATCCTATTTTTCGCTTCATTAACTACTTTTTCAATATCCTTCTTACCGGATATTGTAGCATTTAATTGTACGAATTCAGCTTTTGTGGTATTTGCTATTACTTTTGCTAATGTAGTTTTACCTGTTCCAGGTGGTCCGTAAAATATTAGTGAACCTAGTTTGTCTGCTTTTATAGCTCTATATAATAATTTACCTTTACCAATTATATGTTCCTGACCAACAACTTCTTCTATTGATGTTGGACGTAACCTAGCTGCTAAAGGGGATTCTGTCTCTAATGTTTTTTCTCTCATCATATCAAATAAATCCATATCTATCTCCTCTGTCATAATAGTAATTCTAAGTTTTCTAATGATCTTATTATTATTAACTAATTATTTATTAATTATATCATACATAACTATAGTTACGCTATAATTCATTATCCTATTTAATCAAACTAATCAGAAATAATTATCCTTTTGTTTAAATTATGTATATTAAGTATTCAATTTGTTGATTGACTTTAAAATATATTGTAATATACTATATATTATCAGAAAAGGAGGAATTTTCATGAAAAATAAGCATTTCAAAAATTTAGTAACTTTTATTATTTGTTTTATTTTTATGCTTAACATTACTGATTTTAGTATTTCAGCTCAAACACCTAATGTTCAATTATATTCTACCATAATAGGAACAGGGCAACATTATGATCATGGTCGTGCTGTTTACACATATTATACAACTGGGTATATATATGTTAATAATTTAAACAGCAACAAAAAAGTGTCAGTACACTATACTTATGATGGTATTAACTGGTTAGATCAACCTGCTACTTATTTAAAAACTTTAAAAAATGGGTCAGAAGTTTGGAGTTATAGAACACCCGATCACCCTTACGCGGCAATGTCGAGAGATTGTACTTATAATTGTAGATTTGCTATTAAGTATGAGGTTAATGGTAACACATATTGGGATAATAATAATGGACAAGATTATTTTATTCAATATAGCAATAATCGTTACAATGCTCCTTACATATTATCTAAAAGCGTTGTTACGTTACACTATCCTTTAGGTACTTACAGCGGCCGTAATTATCTTTACTTAAAAGATTTAGGTCCCGATAAGTCAGTTAAGGTACGTTATACAGCTGACAATTGGTTGACCTATAAAGAAATCAATGCCTCTCATTTTATAAGCTATGATAATAATGTTGAAGAATGGTATTTTGATTTAGATAAAAAATATGAGTTTGCTATTGGTTACACAGTTAACGGTATTACTTATTGGGACAACAATTTCGAATCGAATTATAAGAAATAAGATACCAATTAATTTATTATATTGTTTTTTATCATATACCATAATTATTATCAAAATCAAATAAATTGTATACTTATTTTTTTAGATTTACATGTATAGTTATACTAATACTGTAAAAATTATCACCCATTTAACATATAATTTATTAACTATTTTTTATAATGTTATAATATTTTATTATTAATTAATATTCTGTTTATTAATTGACATAAATTTATTTAGCTATTATAATATATTTTGAAAAAGGAGGAATTTATTATGGAAAAAAAGTTTTTTAGAAATTTAGTAACTTTTATTATTTGTTTTGTTTTTGTACTTAACATTAGTTGTTTCAGTATTTCAGCTAAAACAACATCAGTTAAATCAACCAATGTACAATTGTATTCTGCAAAAATATTACCAACTTACGGTCATATTGGTAATATGGTAGGTTATTATGCAACAGGCAAGATCTATATTAAGAATTTAGGTACTAACAAAAATGTGACAGTACACTATACTTATAACGGAATCAATTGGTTGGATCAACCTGCTACTTATCAAAAAACGTTAGAAGATGGATCTGAATTATGGACTTTCAAAACACCTGAACAACCTTATGTACCAATACATCAAGTTAAATATAATTGTAAATTCGCTATAAAATATGATGTTAACGGTAATACATATTGGGACAATAATAATGGAGATAATTATTTTCTCCAAGAAACTACTATGATTTACAATGCTCCTTTTGTCTTATCAAAAAGTGTTGTTATGTTAGACAAAGATATACCAACTAAACACTCTTTATGGGGCTACATTTTCTTAAAAGATTTAGCTTATGATAAAAAAGTTATAGTACGTTATACTACTGATGATTGGAAGACTTATCATGATCTTAACGCCCATTATCACTGGAAATACGATAATGATATAGAAATATGGTCATTTGATACTTACCATGATAAAAGTCCTTTCCCTGAGAATTCTAGTGGTGAGTACGCTATAGGATATACAGCCAATGGTGTAACCTACTGGGATAATAACTTCGGTGACAATTACAGTTTCTCACCAATGCCAAACTAATATATCAATATTTGCTATTTAGTTTAACGTTAAACATGCTTATCATTCACATTAATTATCTACATATTAAAAAAGGAGATCTATAAATGAAAAACAATCATTTTAGAAATTTAATAACCTTAACTATTTGTTTTATATTAACATTTAATGTTAATAGTTTTAGTATTCTAGCACAGACACAGACGCCTAATGTAGAACTATACTCTGCGAAAATAGCACAAAAGGGATTTAATAGTGATTATACTTCAAAGGGATATATTTATGTAAAAGACTTAGGCAATGATAAAGACATTACCGTACATTATACAATTGATGGTGATACTTGGGTTGACCAAAAAGCTTCATATCTGAAAAATCTATCAGCTGAAGATGAAATATGGTCTTTCAATATAGATATACCAAAGAATCAATCAAATAATTGTACATTCGCTATAAAATATGAAGTTGATGGTAATACATATTGGGACAACAACAATACGAAAAATTATTATCTTGAATATAGTTACTCCAATAATAATGCCCCTTATGCATTATCAAAAAGCACTGTAATGTTAGATACCGCTAAACACAAATATTATTATGGATTACAAGGTTATATGTTCTTGAAAGATTTAGCTTACGCTAAAGACGTAAAAGTACATTATACCAAAGATAATTGGAAAACTTACAAATCGATTGATGCTACTTACATAAAAGATCTAGACAATATAGAATTATGGACATTCTTCATATCGTGTTATGACTACATTGAAGGAGAATACGCTATCAGCTATACTGTAAATGGTAAAACTTATTGGGATAATAATTTTGGTAATAATTATAGTCTCACTAAAAACTATGAATAGTCTTTTTCAATATTTATATCTTAATAATTTTTTAAACTATATTAACGTAAATTCATATATTACATATTTTTCAGAGCTTTGTTATTAAACAAAGCTCTAGTTTTTTTCTTGACAATTACATACATATGTTTTATAGTAGTTCTATAAAGGAATACTATTGAGGTGAACAATGTGAATCTAATTAATGCGTTAAAAAGCATTGGCTTTACTCAGCAAGAATCTATTATATACATTACTTTGTGTAAACATGGAGAATTATCTGGATATGAAGCGGCAAAACTTTCGGGTATATCTCGTTCTAATGCCTATGCAGCATTATCCAGTTTAGTAGATAAAGGTAATGCACATATTATTGAAGGTACATCAGCAAAATACATTGCTATATCTAAAAAAGAACTTATAATGAATGCTTCAAGAGATTTCAACCAAAACATTAAAATCATAAAGGATGAGTTAGAATTTAACCAAGTCACTAACAATCCATATATTACTATAGTAGATTCAAAAAATATCATCAATAAAATAAAAAATATGATACTTCAATGCGAATTCAGATTATATTTTTGTGCAGATAAAAAAATTCTTGATTTATTTGCCAATGAAATAGAAGATGCTTATAATAAAAATAAAAAAATAGTAATTTTATCACCAGAAGTCCCTACATTCAATCATAATAAATATTATAAATCCTTTAATTATGAATCATTCAAACTTATTATAGATACTGAAGAAGTCATTACAGGCACTTTGAGCCAAGCATTATATTCTCGTAATAGAACTTTGGTCAGATTAATAAGAGAAGCTATTATGAATGAGATTAAATTAATAGATATAAACAATGAAAAATAGTTTTATTTACTAGATCATTACAATTTATTTTCTTAGGAAGGAGCAACAGTTATGCTAACAACACATAACAAAGTTTCAAACAAAAATAATTTTTTTGGTAATACTACCCCCATTGACTTAATAAAAGAATATGGAAGTCCTTTATACGTCTACAACGAAAATATAATGCGAGAAAGATGCAGAGAACTTAAGAATCTCTTAACTTATCCTAATTTCTCGGTTAATTTCTCCGTAAAAGCGAATAGCAATCTTTCTTTACTAAAGATTGCTCTTGAAGAAGGACTTAATGCAGATGCAATGTCTCCAGGTGAAATTTTTGTTGAATTAAAAGCTGGATTCTCATCTGAACAAATTTTATATATCAGCAATAATGTATCAAAAGAAGAAATGCAATATGCAATTGATAGAGACATTCTTGTAAGCGTAGATTCTCTTTCGCAACTAGAATCATACGGTCAAATTAATAATGGCGGTAAAATATGTATAAGATTCAACCCAGGTGTAGGTGCTGGACACCACGAAAAAGTCATTACAGGTGGTAAAAAAACTAAATTCGGAGTTGACCCTAGTTTAATACCTGAAATAAAAGATATCCTATCAAAATACAATCTTAATCTTGTAGGTATCAATCAACATATAGGCTCATTATTTATGGAAGGCGATAAATATATTGAAGGTGTTGAATCATTACTTACTATAGCTGAAAATTTTGATGATCTTGAATTTGTTGACATGGGTGGCGGATTCGGTATACCTTATAAAAAACTTGAAGACGAAAAAAGGCTAGATCTCGAAAGTCTAGGAAAAAAATTAGACAAAGTGTTATTTGATTGGACCGCTAGATATGGAAAGCAAATAACCTTCAAAATAGAACCTGGTCGTTATATTGTTGCTGAATGTGGTAATCTACTTGGCTCTGTTTATTCATTAAAAGAAAACTATGGTATGAAATATGTTGGAACGGATTTGGGATTCAATGTATTGAAAAGACCAGTTATGTATAACTCACATCATGACATAGAAATCTTCAGAGAATCAAACATACCTTCCAATAAAACAGAAACAGTCAATATTGTTGGTAATATCTGTGAAAGTGGAGATATCATTGCAAAAGATCGTACACTTCCTGAAATATTTGAAGGAGATATCATAAATGTATTAGATGCTGGAGCTTATGGATATTGTATGGCTTCCAATTACAATAACAGACTCCGTCCAGCAGAAGTTCTTGTTACTTCAGAAGGTAATGTAAAACTTATAAGACGTAGAGATACTTACGAAGATTTGATACGTAATTTTTAATAGACAACAAAACTAAATTAAAGCGGTAAATCCTGATTCATGGGATTTACCGCTTTTAAAATATTAATTGATTGGCATTATTAAATTAAAGTTCTAGAAACACCATATTTTCATAGATAACATCATTACTTTCTTCTCTATCTACACTATGGGATTTTCTTAACTTACCTTTATTGATTATTTTTACAGAAGCGAATATTGATGAATCTGCATCTATTAAACCATTATTGATTATAGTACTTATTTTTTCTCTAGCTAATTCTGCTTTTACTGTATCATAAAAGACAAGTTTTCCATTATTATTTATAATAACTTTGTGATCAAGTGCTTTCAGATAATCATTGTCAATAAATAATTTTCCATTATTATTTATATCACCATTACTTAAAATTTCCATATCATCATTAATACTAAGTTCTCTAACTGTATTATTCAATTCATCATCACAATATAGTCTTTCACAATAGATAGCTGTGATATTATCTTTTAATTCTGTTGGTGTAACATCTTTTATAGTAATACTATCGTCTGATATAACTGCCTTATCCTTATAAAAATCAAGATTATTCGAATCGATCTTTAATGAATCTTCTTTGTAATAACTGTTATCTGGCACTATCAATAATTCCACTTTGTTAAATTCATCTATGATATTTCTTAATATATCCATATTTTGTCTAGTAGTAATTACATCCTCAAGAACTTGAATATTGGAAATTTGTTTTTTTATCATATCTTCATCAATTTTATCAATAGCAACAAGTTTTTCCACAGATAATTTTGAATCATTATCCTGCCTTGCAATAAAAGCTTCGTCTAGCATAATAGTATCTTCCATATAGGAGTAACCTTTTTTTATAGGTATGATTAATCCGTTTATATTTGATTTTAAGTCAACTATACCTTTCAATTGCTCAGGGCACACAACTTCACCATTTACTGATAATTTGAAGACTTTATCTTTTAACAGTTGTTTTGGAACTTCACCTATATAACATATTCCATTTATCAATAGAAATAATTTCTTATCTGTTTCTTCTAATAATTCTTTATCCAAAGTGAAGCTTCCATTTCTAACAATAAACTCAATGTCATCATCATTAATTTTAACCAAATCAGCTATATTTGACTTTTTAATATCCTTTAACAATTTAGCTGTTTTATCATTATATACCATACATGCTACATTCTCTATTTCTGTAATATCACTAAATGTTTCTTCATTAGCTTTTCTTACGTCTAAAATACAAATATTTGAAATTTTACTCATTCATAAGACCTCCATCTCTTAATTTATTAATAGCTAAACTTAACCTGTTACGTATTGTAGAAGGGGATACATCTTGTATCTTGCCTATCTCCTTACTATTTAGTCCATCAACATATTTTAGTTTTATCAATGTTTTTAAATACTCAGGTAAAATATTTATCATATCATAAAAGTATATATCAGTTTCCATATTTATCTGACTGGTTAAAATCCTTTCATCATCACTAAAAAATATTTTTCTATCTTTTCTTATCCTATCAATAAAAATATTTTTAATGACTCTAAAAAACCAACCTTTTATTTGATAATCATTCATGTTTTCAAATATTTCTTCATGCTCAATCCCTTTAACATATGCATCTTGTACTATATCTTGAGCATCTTGTTTAGTCTTTACTAAACTTTTAGCATATCTAACGAAATCCTTGTTATACTTTTCATATACTTGATAAATCATATAATTCAACTCCTGAGTATGTCTATGTTCAAGTGTGTTAACATCACTTACATCTATACAACGTATAACACAAACAAAATGTCCTCATTAATTTTATATTTTTATTTATTATTTCATTTAAACTATTCCTTGATATATTATAGCATACCACTAAGACTTTGAAGTAATAATTCAAAACAAAATATCATTACATATTAAGAAAGTAATACTAAATTCAACTTGATTTTACAAAAAGCAAGGACACTTATCAATTTATAATCGTTATATATATAACTCAACTTTACCACCTTGCAGGTAATTAAAAATTTATAGGTTTTGTATGAAGATAAAAAGATAGAAGAAATACCTATATTTTTATTTTGCAAAGCCTTTTATTAGCTTACATGCATAGGATAGTGAAGTGGAAATTGAATAGATTATAAAATGAAAGAGGGAATATGTAATATGCATATTAGCAATGATACCATTTTCAAAAATAAGAATTTCATATTATTATGGTTAGGTCAATTAGTTTCTATACTAGGTAGTAATTTTCATTCATTAGCAGTAATGTGGTATGTATTAGAGATTACTGGTTCAGCCGCAAAAGCTGGTATTACAATGGTATTCACCGTAGTACCTCAGATTTTGTTAAGTCCATTGACCGGACCAATTGCAGATAGATTCAATAGAAAAGTGATTATAGTTGTATCAGATTTGATAAATGGTATATTGGTAGGTATCATTGCGATACTATGCTATACTAATAATCTCCAATTGTGGACACTATATCTAATATCAGCTTTTATGTCAGCATCTAGTGCTTTCTTTTCACCTGCTTTACTAGCTTCTATCCCAACTATTGTGAAGAAAGAAAATCTGGTTAAGGCTAATTCTTTATCTCAGATAGTTAGATATAGTTCATCAATACTTGGTCCAGCTTTAGGGGGTATATTAGTTGTTCTAATAGGAATTCCTGGCTTATTTTTATTGAATAGTATCTCATTTTTGTTATCAAGCTTCTCTGAAAGCTTTATAAAGATAACTTATGTTGCTAAGAGTAAAATACAGAAAATGACACTACTAAAAGATTTCCAAGAAGGGATAAGTTATTCTGTTAAAAATAAAGACTTACTTCAAATTATTATAGTAGGTGGCATAATCATAAACTTTTTATATGCTCCATTATCATTAATAATTGCAGTAGTTGCTAAAGATAATCTTAATTCAGGAAGTGAAGGCTACGGTATTTTGTTAGGTGCTCTATCAGTAGGTGGCTTATTAATGTCTTTCATCATTCCAAAAATAAGTAAAAAAACAGGAAATTTCAAGCTTTTATTCATAGGACTAACATTAGAAGGACTATTATTGCTCCCCTTTGCTTTCATCAACAGTTTATCTACAGGAATAATGTCATTACTTATACTTGGATGTTCTTTTGGAATTGTCAATGTGACACTCGGAACAGTAATTCAGACTATAGTTCCCAATGATGTTCTTGGAAGAGTATCAAGTGTAATGAACATTTTATGTACTTTAACAGTTCCATTAGGTTATTATCTAGGAGGTATAGCACTAGAAAATTTCAAAACAAGTGAGATTTGTATCGTGATAGGAATAATTACTGCAATATCAGGATTTAGTACAATTCGTATTATAAAACATGAAACATTGGAAAATATAAATGATGATATAAAAACTGAAAATGATGATATATGCGAAACAATAAGTTAAAAGAGCTATTGCGCTAAGCAATTGATATGCCAACTTATAGTTAACGGTTATATTCTTACCATAACTATAAGTTGATCATATGAGCTAAATGCAATAGTCTCTTTATTATTTACTAGATGGTACCTTGAATATTTTTCACACCATCAAGTCATATTTGATATCTAAATTTCATCTGGTATATATCCTTTGAATTGAGCTTTATATAATTTTTCATATATACCATTCTTTTCAATCAGTTGATCATGTGTACCTTTTTCTTTTATTCCTTCTTCATTGATTACAACTATTTCATCAGCATTTTTTATAGTGGATAATCTATGAGCTATAACAAGTGAAGTTCTACCCTTGGATAATTTCTCAAGAGCTCTTTGAATCTTGATTTCTGTTTCATTGTCTAATGCTGAAGTGGCTTCATCTAATATTAATATAGGTGGATTTTTAAGGAACACTCTTGCTATACTTATTCTTTGTTTCTGTCCTCCAGATAGCCTAATACCTCTTTCACCTACATTAGTTTCATACCCCTCAGGAAGTGACATTATGAAATCATGGATTTCTGCATTTTTAGCTGCTTCTATAAGTTGTTCTTCTGATGCACCTATATCACCATACATGATATTGTCTTTAATGGTTCCAGCAAAGAGAAATATATCTTGTGACACTAATCCAATATTATTCCTTAACGATTTAACTTTAACATTCTTTATATTTTTATTGTCAATTGTTATTTCACCATCATTAACCTCATAGAAACGTGGAATCAGATGACATAAAGTCGTCTTTCCTCCTCCAGATGGTCCTACTAAGGCTAAAGTTTTACCAGATTCTATATGTAAATTAATATTATTAAGTACTTTTTCATGTTCATCATAACAAAATGTTACATTCTTAAAATCTATGTTTCCTTTTACCTTATCTAAATCTTTAGCTAATGGCTTGTCTTTTATTACAGGTTCAATTTCCATTAATTCAGTAAATCTTTCAAATCCTGTCATACCAGACTCAAATTGCTGAACAAAATTAGATAGTCTTCGTATTGGCTGTAAAAATGCATCAACATACATAATAAAAGCCAGTAAGTCTATTATATTCATGTATTTCTTATATATAAGGAAACCTCCAAAACCAATTACTACCAAATTAAGTAGTTTCGTGACAAACCCCATACCTACACTAAAAACTGCCATATTTTTATAAGCAACATTCTTAGAAGATTTAAATTCATTATTACCGAAATCGAATTTTTCCATCTCATGTTCTTCATTAGCAAATGATTTTGATACCCTTATTCCTGAAATACTACTTTCTAATTGTGCATTGACATTAGCTATTTTTTTCTTAACATTTTTGAATCCTCTTGACATTTTTGTTCTTTGCTTGATAGCAAATAAAACAAGGAAAGGTATGAATATGTATACTGCAAGAGCTAATCTCCATTGCATGATCAACATAGCAAAAAAAGCTCCAATCAACATTATTAATGATAAAAATAAATCCTCTGGACCATGATGTGCCAACTCTGTAATTTCATTTAGGTCATTAACCATCCTTGACATTATATGACCTGTCCTGGTTTTATCATAAAATCTAAATGATAGTGATTGAAGATGTCTAAATAGATCTCTCCTCATATCATATTCCATCCTTACACCTAAAATATGTCCCCAAAAGTCAACTATGTATTGAAAAGCTGCTCTTAATAGATATAGACCCAATAAAGCTATAATAAAAATAAAAAACATACGAAATTCATCATTTGGAAGAAGATCATTAAGTGCATATTTTGATAGCATTGGAACAGATAAGTCAATTACGGCAATTAAAAAAGCACATATCATATCAAGTATAAATAATTTTTTATGTGGCTTATAGTAGCTAACAAACCTCTTTAACATTTTTTTGTTTTTCTTCAAAGGTATCACCTCTTATAATAAATTTACATAACTATATGTAGCTAGAATACATGTAGTCTACTATTATAACACATCTATTATTTAGTATCAATTTATATGAAAATTTTATTATACTATTAGCATATAATTATTAATAGGAGATTTTAAATTTTCATTATAAATAACTCTATAATATAATTCTTTGAAAGGGCGTATTTATATTGAGTGTGTATTCTATTATTTTAATAGCAGTAAGTATGGCCATGGATGCTTTTGCTGTATCCATTTCTCTAGGTCTGGCTATCAATCATAATTATAATTTAACTGCTCTTAAAACAGGTTTATCTTTCGGATTATTTCAGAGTATAATGGCATTATTAGGATGGCTATTAGGATGTTCTCTGAAAAGAATCATTGACCCAATTGATCATTGGATAGCTTTTATATTACTTTCTGCCATTGGTATCAATTTTATAAAAGAATCCAAGCATCCTTCCAATACTCTATCTATCAACAGCCTAAGAGTATTGTTTACCTTATCTTTAGCAACTAGTATTGATGCCTTTGCAACTGGAGTCACATTCTCACTTTTAAAAGTCAATATTATAATAGCAGTGTGCTTAATTGGACAAATCACATATTGTGCATCTGTAATAGGTGTTTATATTGGAAAAAGTTTAAGAAAAAATACTAATTTACAGTCATGTGTTAATATTTTAGGTGGAACAATATTAATAATCATAGGAGTAAAAATACTAATAACCCATCTTATTAATGGAATTTAAAAAAGCCATTTGAATGATACCATATATGATAATAGCTTTTATTTTGCTATTCCCATATAATTACCTCTAATGGCTTTTATTATTTTACAATTTAATTTTATAACTACAACTATTTATATTTTAATTTTCTTCTCTCTACATCTAGTCCAAGTGTTCCTCCAGGATTCATTATGTTATCTGGATCAAAATGTTTTTTAAGAGTCCTTATTACATCGTAACAATTTTCTCCTATCGAATGCTCTAGCCATGGACCAAATGATTTACCAATACCATGATGGTGACTTATAGCTGCTCCATATTTAACATAGTTATCTAGAATACCGGCTTGATAATCAACATATTCATTCATATCCATTCTAGCAATAAATATAAAGTATAAATTAGCTCCTTGTGGATATACATGTGACATGTGAGTAAGACATATTGTCTCAGGTCTAGCCTTACAATATTCTCTTAATCCTCTATGTACTTCACTCATAGTATCCCATGTTACAGAACATTCCATAGTATCTATGACTATTCCGAAGTCCATTAGTGCATCTCTCATATAAGGATCTCTAAATCTTCCTTTTTCCCACTGTTTTGTTGGATATCCTGTTAGATACATAGCTCCATATTTTTTACATATCTTGTGAAGTTTTTTCTTCATATTCTTACAGAAACCAATTTCACCGTCGGTAAATCCAAGGTAAAGGCATCGTTCCATCTGCTTGAATCCTTTACGAGTCATAATTGAGTCCAGCTTAGTTCCTTCAACATTATAAAGTTTTAACATTAGGCTGGTCTCTTCTGGATCAGATAATCTAAACACAGAAGGTATACCAAATTCACCTTGAGTTATTTCTCTAGCAGCAGCTTGAGCATTCTCCCAACTTGGGAATATGTAGCTAAATCTTATTCTGTTTTCAGGCATATATTTAAATACCTTTAGAGTTACATGTGTTAGAACTCCAAATGTTCCTTCACTACCAATCATTATCTGGTCTATAGAAGGTCCTGTTGCCATAGCTGGATATTCTTCTGTTTTAATTATTCCAACTGGTGTTGCGTATTCTTGGCAAATAACGATGTCTTCTATTTTTCCATAATAACTTGAGTTTTGCCCTGCTCCTCTAGTTACTACCCAGCCACCTACCCCAGAGTATTCAAAAGATTGAGGAAAATGTCCACAAGTATATTTTCTCTTAGCACCTAGTAGTTCATCTGCTTTATTTAATACATTTTCAAGTTCTGGTCCTTGCATTCCTGATTCTACTGTTATGGTCTGATTCTTTTCATTAAATGATACTACTTTATTGAAATTAACAGCTAAATCAAGGCTTACACCACCTTTGACTGCTTCCATACCTCTTGTAACGGTTGATCCTCCTGCTTTACAATAGATTGGAATTTTTTCTTCAGAACAATATTTCACTATTTCTTCTATTTGAGATTTGTTACTAGGATATAATACTATATCTGGAAGATTTTCAATTATTTCCTTTCTAAGTCTCATTAAATCAATCATCGTGTTACCATATGAAACTCTTAATCTATTGTAGGTATCTGATTTAACGTTATCTTCTCCTACTATCTTTTTAAATCTTTGAATTTGTTCTTGTGATAGATTCACTGGAAATTCCACGTCAACTTTATCTAGGCCTTCACCTTTTTTTGTCTTAAAATATTCATCATCTAATCCGAAAGTTTCTTTTATTACTTTGTACAATCTTTCATTAGGACATTTATATTCAGTAGGACTACCCCATTTTAGTATAGATCTAAAACTTTTTTCTGGTGGAGTTTCATGTTCCCAATCTGGCATAAATCCTTTATAACTTGACATATAATTCCTCCTTTGAATATTAAATTCCTCTATCGGGAATCAATATTTATTTATATTAATTATCAGCATTATCATTTTGCATTTCTTTGTACAAAGGCTTCAATTTATTGTATACTCTGCAATATATATCTTTATATATTCTACTATATGTTTTTACATTTTCGGAATCCGGTAAGAATTCATCTTTCATATGCACCATATTTTTAACCGCTTCGCCAAAAGTTTTATATTCACCTTTTGATACATATCCAACAATAGCAGCCCCTAATCCCGATGTTTCATATGTCTGAACTCTGTAAACAGGTTTATTGAACAAGTCTGCTGTTATTTGACATATGGCATCACTTTGTGAACCACCACCAGAAACCATTATTTTTTCAATGTTCATTTTAGATTTTTTTTGTATATATTGTAAGCCTTCATATAACCCAAATCCTATACCTTCAATTATTGCTCGATAGATATGTATCCTTGTATGATAATCGTCAAATCCTATAATTGCCCCCTTGCCTTCAGGTCTTTTCGCTCCAGCCCCCCAATAAGGTTGAAATACTAAACCATCACAGCCAGGTGGTATATCATTTAATCGTCTATTCAGAAGTTCTTCAGGAGCTATATTCAGTTCTTTTGCTTGTGCAACTTCTTTTTGTGCAAATTCTTTTTTGAACCAAGATATCATCCAATATCCTCTGTAAATCTGAATTTCTGGATTATATGCTTTAGGTATTACAGCTGGAAATGGACAAATGAATCTTAATGCTTCGTAATATTTTTTTGAAGTAGTTTGTATAGATGCATTAGAGCCTAGTGATATGCTTGCAGTATAATTATCAAAACATCCGACTCCCAGTGTTTCACAACCTTTGTCAGAGCCTCCTGCTACAACTGGAATACCCTTTTTTAATCCAGTTTCACTACAAGCTTCATCTACTACATAACCAATAATTCCTGAAGGTGCTACTAAATCGCATAATTTTTCTCTTTCTATATGGAATATCTGGCTTTTCTGCCCATATTTACTTTCCCATCTAAAATGTTTGTAATTAAAAGGAATATGTCCGATCTGAGAAGCAATACTATCTTTAAATTCATGGGTCAATTTATAGTTTAAAAATCCTGATATCTGTAAATATTTATGAGTCTTTTTCCAATTTTCAGGTTCATAATCTTGTATCCAATGGGCATTACAATTCAAACTAAAATTCTTAGCTGTATTCATCATACCCACTGCAGTAATAGTCAACTTATTATATAGATTCATATTTCTTGCTTTTTTTATCTTCCTCTGGTCCATCCATAAGATAGCTGGTCTTATAATTTCTCCATTTTTACCAAGTAAAACACATGAATCTCTTTGTGTTGTCACAACTACTCTGTCTATTTCAGAGAAGATTTCTTCTTCATCTTCTTTGATTTGTCTACAAACCTCACATAAACTATTCCAATATACATTTGGATCTTGTTCAGCCCAACCAGGCTCAACTGAATAATAAGGATTAAATTCTTTTTTTACTTTTACTAACAAGTTTCCGTTCTTATCAAATATTAATCCCCTTAAACTCTGTGTACCACAATCAATTGCAAGTACATATTTTCCCATCCATAATTCCTCCCGTATCAATTACTTATTTTTATTTTAACACAGGAATACCTCCAAAACCACTAATAACAATATATATTTATATGTATCTATAATACTAAATTATATTACACCTCCTAAATTTAATAATAACATCAACGACGTTCTAACGTCATGTCATATAGTTGTCCGTATGTCGTCTTATTAATTTTATCATTTTTTATAAAATTATTCAAGATTATTATATGTAACTATGAATAACTTTTAATTCTGACTAATAATTAATTTCAGATTATTTGATCATTTATCTGTAGGCATTGATTTTTACTAGGTTTATACCAACATTAAAATTTTTATTTAAAAAAGTATTGACATTTATATGATTATACTATATAATTCATTTTGCTGTTCCTCGATAGCTCAATGGTAGAGCATTCGGCTGTTAACCGAAGGGTTGTAGGTTCGAGTCCCACTCGGGGAGTTGTCTTTAATAAAATGGAAACAGCAAAATTATTTTACGTACTAATTACGAACGGGGTGTGGCTCAGCTTGGCTAGAGCGCTTGATTTGGGTTCAAGAGGCCGCAGGTTCGAATCCTGTCACCCCGATTGTATGTGCCTGTAGCTCAGTTGGATAGAGCAGTGGCCTTCTAAGCCACGTGTCCGGGGTTCGAATCCCTGCAGGCACGCTCATTAAAAATTTTAATGGGCAATACAATTTAATCACTACACTATGGGCCACTAGCTCAGTCGGCTAGAGCACTGGACTTTTAATCCAGGTGTCCCGGGTTCGAATCCCGGGTGGCTCATTTTTTTGTTCCAATTAAGCAGTTGTGGCGGAATTGGCATACGCGCTAGACTAAGGATCTAGTGTCCTTTTTGGACTTGGGGGTTCGAGTCCCCCCAACTGCACTAACGTATTTATCGCATTTATAAAAGCTATATCATTATGATATAACCTTTTTTTGATTACTTTTTATTTAGTCTAGTACACTTAAGGGGTTAAATGGCATGTAAATATTTTACATTTTTATGCTTGCTAATAACCAGTCTATTGGCATTTGTTTCAAATACCTTACCTACCCCATTGTAAGAAACTCTTCCCAATTTAATTAAAATTACTTATTATTTCTAGACCCTTTCTTATTCCTTCAACTAAACTTTTCTTATTTTCTAATTTAATTATTCTAAAATACAAGCTTCTTAGAAAGCTCTTCACATTTGTTAATAGATTATCATCTTCTGGATATAATCCTGTTTTTTTATAATTACTAAAACTATTTATCCATTTACAGAGCTCTTTATCTGAGATTAATCCCCTATTCATAATACTAATTACAGCTGTTACTAATCTTTCATCTTCCTCATTGATATATACATAATTACTAATACATACCTTCTCTTTAATTATCTCTAGAATATATAGTAATTCTTTATATTCTATTTCAGAACATAGAGCTAAATCATCTAGTGCATCTGCAGCATGTGCAACGGAATGTGCCCATCCTTTATGTTCTACATATCCTCTTAAGTCTTTTTCCTTTAAGAAGTAATCTACCACTTTTACATATACTACTTTTATTTCTTCTTTTGAAAGGAAGTTGGATTCTCTGTGTTTAATAAGTATCAACGGTATTAATAAAATACTGAATGTGCGAGTAAATACTGAATCAGTACCTTTCTCTCCAATTCCAAAAAATAAATGATTTTTATCTATGCTCATTTTTAATACTTCAATCAACTTTTTATCCGGTATTTTATTTTTCATAATCAAGTGATACATTGTTGAATTTATTAATTTTTCACGTAACTCTATATCCAAACTACCTATATTATCCATCATTCTTAAGATCAACTCATTGACATCTATAGTCGCTGGCACTTCATAATTATCTTCTTTTATTTCTTTTAATATTGCCTTCAAATTATTTTCCATTTTTAATTACTCCTTTCCACAGTTTTTTGCCTTCTTAGAATTCCCCTGAAATATAATATATATATCAATATATCGTATACTCTATATATACGCTATACAATACTCCAATTCTTTATATACAATATATCCGCTAAGTAATGTCCCAAACCCTACTAATGAAGATAATATTAAACCAACAGTTATATAGTTAGCTGTAGTAGTTATTGTAGCTCATCCAACTCAATTACTTCCAAATACTTGATTGGATAAAACTCAATTAATGCAACTCTTTCAACCTGTGCTTTAAATGGTTTAAATACACTTCTTAACAAATCTAGCCCTTTCATTTGATTTCTAACATTAGTCTGAATTGTCATAGTACAATGAGGTATCCAAACATCTGGTTTATAGTAATCATTAAACCATTCATCATATCCATTCTCACATATTTTATTATAAAATCTTTTATGATACTCCAACAATTGTAATGATATTTTTGGTGCGATAAAACTAACACCTTCATCAGTAGTAAATAAACCTAGATAAGAAAAAAGTATCTCAAACGACTTTATACCCTTATAATATTCCCTTATAATCTTTTTAAAATTATTAATGTCTTTAATATCGTCGTCAAATACAGCAAAAGCAATATGTGGATGTCCTCCATTTTCATACATATATGAACTGTAACCATGCTGATGTAATAGCCTCCAATATTCAATTAACTTCTCTTCGCTTGTTTTATCAAAAAATACTTCAATTGCATATCCCATAATATCCTCCTATTTTATAGTCATAGTCATTCTTTACTCCCACATCTCTTACAGAAATAATTATTATCATTAAAGTTTTCAAACAGCTTTTCAAACAGAACTATTATATCAGAATCGACATTATATCTATTACATATCTCCCAGAATGCATATTGGATATCTATCTCAAACTTATTTTCAATTCCTATATTTTTGATTCCCAGCTCATTAAGTTTTTCTTTTATCTCTAATAATAAATCATTTGCAGCAACAGTTTTATTTGATAAATATTTTATTAATCCTCTATGCACTAACCTTAATGTTTTATACCATTCAGGTCTATTCACCATATATTTAGAAGTAATTACCCTTCTATATCTTCATGGTTATTTATGTTAATGTTTCTATCATACCTTAATAATACTCTACTGTTTTTCAATTCATATTCTGATACTGTTTCTCTGATATCTAAATCTACAGATAAAGTATCTTTATAAAGCAAAATTAAAATTCCTTTAGGGTTCTTTGTATAGTTAGTCATAACTGGTTCACCATATAGACTAATTAATTCATCTGCTTGTTGCTCAAAAATTTCTCCTAATATAACTAAATCTATATCTGAAAATTTAGTTGCAGTACCCTTTAATAATGATCCTTTTAAAATCATCGTAAATTCATTTTGTTTACAATAAGCATATACTTTTTCCACAAAATTTTTTATGATTTTGTGATGGAAATTTAATATCATTCACTCTAATCAATCCACCTGTATTTTCATTTCAATTATTTAATTCCCGATTTAATATTAACAAATACTTTAATAATATGCAATAACAAAGAGGCTATGCCTCGTTCCACATAGCGGATTTGTCATTAGGAAAGTTTCCTTAGCGCATATGAAAACACTCCTATTTCATATGCTTAAAAAGTAGGACTTTCCTATAATGGTACAAAAGAGGCTACGCCTCATAAAAGATTTCAAGGAAAATAGAAAGTAGGTTTAATACCCCTCATCTAAATCTTAGCTTTTGAAGATTACATCATAATCATCTAAAATTTCTTCAATTTCAGCTTGAGTTGGATCAATAAAAATTAAGTCAATAATTTCTTGTAAACATTGTGGGTCAATATTAGCTTGATTAGTGTCTATTAATAGTTTAATCTTGTTCCTTTTATTTTTCATAATTCGTGTCTCCTCTAATAATTTAAACTATCTATGTTACATTTTAAGTTACTATATTATGTCTCATTAATACCAATATTCATGTCTCTTAGCTTCTTTATAACCAATCACCCTTATGTTAATCGTTATAATAGCAAGCAAAAACTATATACCTCTATTAAAACCTACTATTGCATATTCCCGAACAGATAATATCTTAGCCAAGAATACTTAACTCTACAGATACCTCCTTATTTTTTGTCTTTATAATCATTATAATATTTTACACTATAAATAATAATTCACCAATCATACATATGTTAATTTTGTCACAAATGTCATTTCTACATCTTCTAACTCTTTTGAAATCCCTATACTTTCATCAATTAATTTATTATCTTAATGGCTCTACACTTTTTCTGTATTTCTACCAAAACAATGCATGATTTATACCATTAATCTTTATTATTATTTTCTAAACATTTTTCTGGATCTAACTTTATAACTTCCCATTCATTATTTTTCTTTTTTCTATACTGAGCTATCTCAACATCTTTTCCATTAGTTAATTGAAAAAATAATATACGATAATCAAAACCATCCGTTCCCTTAAAATATATATTTTTAATATAGTCATCTTGTTGTGTTTCATAGCGCTCTTCAACCAATGAACACCAATTACCATACTTAATATCAACTACAGCCTCTCCAATATAATTCCAACCATGATAAGGGGCACATAAATAATCTTCTCCTTGAAAACTTATATCAGAAATTTTATAAACATCATCAACTTTAATCAAGCAGATATATCCATAATAATATGCAAAATATCCTACACCTTTTTCTGAACCTTCAATTGTCTCGAATTCAATAAAATATCTTAATCCATCAGAACACCTTTCATCTTGGATAACTTCATGTAATTTAATTAAATTGAGATGTAATATATTTTCAAATAAAGCTAAAAATTCTTCGTAACTAAGCTTTTCTTGATAATCGGATGACAAAAATTCATATGCAGTCGGATAAGGCAATTTTGAATAGCCTAGTGTACCACAACCAGTTACCTTACCCTTCACATAATTGGCTGCTTGCCTCAATATGCTAAAAAAATTTATTAGATTATCATATGGATTCTCAAGTAAAGATTGAGGTAGAATTATTTCACTAGATTCTTTCAAATTATATTTATTCATAAAATCTGTTTTGAATTCCTTATCATTGAGAATAGGTAACTTTGATGGTCGAAAATATTCTATATCATTTTTTATTTGATTATCTATCATATATTCACTATAACCCATGAATGCTTGGTATAAATCATTATTGTTCACTGTATATTCATGGATTATATATATGAAAAATAATGATATAGATATAAGAAAGACCAATAGAATTATAACATGTTTTTTCATAAGGATAAAAAATCTCATACTAACTCCATAAAAGATTTACTTAATTAAATATATTATAAAATATTCATTAAAATCACTTACCTTTTCTAGTAGTGAATTAAATCTTATAATTATTTTATTAATAAATATAATCAAGGACAAGATTACTTATAACTGCATATTATATATTGAGATATTCATACTCAAGTAGTAATTGATTAATATATATAAAAGAAAATAAAATGTACTTATATAAAGTAGCTAATTATTATTAAATACAATTACGTTATAATAAAAATTATTTTATAATTAAGTGATCACTTAGTAATTTATAAAAAGGTAATCAAGATTGCTACTATATACTCTTCATCATAAATATTGTCAGTATAGTAGCGTAATGTATCTCATAAATGCTAGATACTAGTTAAGCTAGCTTCATATTATTGACTTTAAACTATCATTATTATGAAAGGAGATGATGAAATGGGATGCAATATAAGTACTTGTTGTGGTATTGGAAACGCAGTAATAGGAGGTTGCAAATGTAGTCAACAATATGGTTACACAGACAGAACTATTACAATAACTACTGCTGGTACATTTAATTTATGGTCTGCATTAGATCTACCAAATATTTCAGGAACTGTTGTTATACAACCTGAAGCACCATTACCTGGTGCAACTTTTGTAGTCATTAATAATGCCATTTTCTTACCTGAATTAGGCAATATATTTACTGCAAGTATTGATCTACTAGAAGACGTTTCAGTTATTACAGTTACAGGAACAACAGAACTTTGTGTGTCTATAATAGCGAATGGTTTTGAATGTTGTTAATGAATACTCTTAAAATATAATACTTGAATTAACATTTATTTACGGTATACTCATATACTTTATAATATCTTAACTGAACTTATTACTTATACTACTTAGAATATCTCATACAATGAATGGAGAAAATCTCTTCATAGTTACTAATATATGTGTTTAATTAATTAAGTGGTATATTATTCAACTTTCCCACCTTTAATTTAATACAGGCAAATAAAGGGTTATAAATTTCGCTAGCAGAATAAAAAGATAGAAAAAGCAACTATATTTTTATTCTGCTAAATCTTTTAATTAGCTTACCTGCATAGAATATTGAACCAAATATATTTTTAATTTCATATATATTCCTGTACTTCATCCAAAGCTGTGATAATATGCTCAGCTAAACCCAAATCTTGTTTACCAGATGTGGGGTTTTGATATCCTATACACGAAATACCCGCTTCTACCGCTGCTTTTATACCCGATGAAGAATCTTCTATAGCAATAACTTGAGAAGGCAAAATATCAGCCATATCTATGATAGCTAAATATACATCTGGCTTAGGTTTCTTATGTGTTACCTCATCACCAGCTATAGTATATTCAAAATAATCTTTTATCTTCAGAAAATGCAGAACATAATCTACAAAATATCGATTAGAGGAAGATGCAAGACCTATCAAAAACTCATTTCTCTTAGCCCAATTCAGTAATTCTTCAATACCATTACTTGCTTTCACATTTTGTTCTTCTAATTGTTCTATTATGTATTCATATTGCTTTTGTTCCAATTCTTCAGGTGTACTTGAAATCTTATATTCTGTAATTATTTTTCTCCATAACACTATATTCGGATTTCCAACAGACCAAAACAAATCAATATTTGGAGAAATATTATAATCTTGAAGAATTCTCTTTTTGGCATATTCATGTAGAGGCTCACTATCTAGGATAACACCATCCATATCAAACACCAACATTTTATATTTATGTCTATTCATTTTTTACACTCTCCATTTATTATCATAATGCAACTTATATTCAGAAATTCAAGTAAACAAATATTACCTGTATATAAAATAATGCCTTACTCCAAACAAAATATGTTTGAAGTTTAGGCATCGTCGTATATTTATTTAGCACTGATTTGATTAAGTATTTTCATGTTTTCCTTTAAATTGTTGTAAATTTCCTTATACTGTTCAAAATACAAATCGTATTTTTTTGTATTTTCCAGATTAGGTTGTATTGTTTCTTTGAATGTTAACCAGTTAGAAAAACTTCCTTCATCTTGAAAAACATTTGTAGCCAATCCAGCTAGTAACGCATCTGCAAGAGGTGCTTCAACGTCATCTTGAATTATTCTTACTGGTCTACCAGTCACATCCGCAAAAATTTGTGGCCATATAAGAGATTTAGAACATCCTCCAACAATAATGATTTCTCTGTTCAGATTGGCTGATGTTGTTTCCACTAGTTCAATATTATGTCTTAGAGCATATGATACCCCTTCCATGAATGCTTTATATAAATGTGCTTTCGTGTGCATTAGACTTAATCCTATAACTGTTCCTCTAGCCTGACTATCCCATATAGGGCTTCTTTCTCCCATGAAATATGGTAGAACTACTAATCCATCAGCACCAGGACCAATTTTTTTGGCTTTTAATTCTAACAAGGTGTAAGCATCAATACCTATCTGTTTCTCTGACTGAAGTTCCAATTCACCAAAAGTATCTCTAAACCATCTCAATACGACTCCTGCAGTTGCCGCTCCACCAAAAGTATATATTTTAGACTTGGAATCAATAGCAAAAGGCATACTTACCAATTTTTCTGATAAGTTGGGTTGCTCTGTAACGAATCCCCAACACATGGAAGTACCCATCATCGCTACATGACTACCTTCAGAAAATACCCCTGCACCGATAGTAGCGACAACAGCATCTACACCTCCACAAATGACACTTGTTCCTTCTTTCAGACCTGTTAGTTCAGCTATACCTGAAGTAACTCCACCAACAACTTCAGTACACTCCACTAGACGTTCTGGAAAAAAACTATTAGGTATATCAAGTTTATCTTGCATAGTTTTGGACCAAGTTCTATTTTTCAAATCAAATACTCCGCCAATATTTCCAGCTGATGAAAGATCTACTGCTACATCACCAGTTAATTTATAAACCACATAGCAAGCAGGTGGTAAGAAATATTTTGTCTTTTTCCAAACATCAGGTAAATTATTTTTGATCCACAACATTTTAGTAAAACCGAAGTAAGAATTAACATGGTTTCCTGTAACTTCAAATAATTCATCCAGGTCTATATTTTTTTCTACCCATGCTACTTCTTCTTCTGCTCTACGATCCATCCATATTAGGCAGGGAGCTAAAGGATTCATGTCATCATCAACTGGTATTCCTGAGCCACCATATAGACTGCTTATAGCTACCCCTTTAATCTCTTCTACAGGTACATTGCTTGAATTGACTACACCCTTAATTGTATAAATCGTTGCCTCAACCCACGGTTCTGGCCACTGTTGAGCCCATGAAGGTTTTGGAGTTTCAACATCATAGCCTTTATAGCAATGAGCTAACACTTTACCTGTTGAATCTACTAACACTGCTTTTGTCCCTTGGGTTCCTATATCTAAACCAATTACATAATTCATCTTTTCACTCCTCATATTTAGCAATGTAATGTTGATTGTATGAAACTAAGGTTGTAATAATACTTTGATTACTTTTCCACTCTTCGCAATCTTAAAAGCTTTTTCAAAATCAGCTAATGGATGTATTTCAGAAACTATAGGATCAGCTTTAATCAATTTACGTTCTAATAAGTCTATGGCTACAGGATATGTATATGGTCCTAAATGAGATCCCCTTATATCTAGCTCTTTGCGATCACCAATAACACTCCAATCAGTTGTAGTCTTAGCACCAAAAACGCTAAATTCAATAAATCTACCTAATTTTCTAATCATTTCAAGACCTTGTGTAACTCCAATAGGTGAACCAGTTGCTTCTATATATACATCACATCCATATCCTTCTGTTAGAGATTTCACTTTCTTTATTGCATCTTCTTCTTTTGGGTTAATTATTATATCGGCACCAAGTTCTTTTGCTGTTCTCAACCTTTTATCGTCTACATCCAATACAATTAATTTCTTAGGTGTTTTTAGAGAAATCAATTGAACCATACATAATCCTAAAGTACCAGCTCCTGCTAGAACAACTACATCTTCAAATTCGATATTAGCTCTCTGAACAGTATGAATAGCACAAGCAAGAGGTTCTATGATACTTGATTCTTTTAGCGAAAGACTTTCTGGTATTTTATATATTTTTGATGTACTTCCAAATTTCATATATTCAGCCATTCCACCTTCTGCAATATCTTTTTGGAAACCATACATATTGTGTACTTCACACATCCAATACTTGCCCGATTGACAGAAACGACACTTGCCACAGGGCTTTATTTGGTCAGTTGTTACTTTATCACCTATTTCAAGTTCATGTTTTTCAGCTGCTCCTTCACCAAGTTCAACCACATAGCCAAAAAATTCATGTCCTGGAATTACTGGAACTTTGAACCAAGGAACTTCTCCTCCCCAAAACATATCAGAACCATGATATGCTTTTATATCACTACCACATATACCACAAGCTCCAACTTTTATAACTACTTCTTCAAAGCCAGCTCTTGGAACATCTACCTCTGTAACTTTGTAATCTTCTGGGCCATATGCTACAACTGCTTTCATTTTTTTTGGTAAATCAGTTAAATTTGTCATTTTTCATACCTCCATTTTTATTAAATTATTGATTGAGAAATTGCTAACTCCTAATTTAATTCTATATGCACAATATGTAGATTATAATAGTAAATCGAATCCAACATTTTGTGCTATAGAAATCAGCAAAAGGTAATTATGCAATTGTCTTTGTTGATATCTTTTATAGATTAATCTTTGTTGCGTCCACTAACATATACTGCGGCAATTATAATCAAACCTTTGAAAATTCTTTGAACATAAGGAGATACTCCAATCAAGTTAAGCCCATTGGTTAATACTCCAAGCATCATTGCTCCAAGTAGAGTACCAACGATATGTCCTCTTCCTCCGGCAACATCAGTACCTCCAAGAACTACTGCCGCTATAGCATCTAACTCGAATCCTTCTCCAGCCATAGGTTGACCTGACATCAATCTAGAAGTAATGATCACTCCACCAATAGAAGCTGTAATACCACTTACCACAAAGGGGATTATTTTATAAAGTTTGACTTTTATACCTGATAGGCGAACTGCTTCTTCATTACCACCAATAGCATAGATATAACGACCTATTGGTAAATGATTCAAGATAATGTATGCAAGGATATATACTATCACCATGATAACTACTGGTATTGGAATGATGTTGAAAAGATATCCTCTACCAATATTGGAAAAACTTGAAGGTAAACCGTTTAATGGATACCCCCCTGTATATAAAAGAGCTAAGCCCCTAGGAATTTGCATCATAGCTAATGTTACTATTATAGCTGGCAACTTCAGATAAGATATGATTATACCATTAATAAGTCCTAATGTTGCCCCTATAACTACACCGATTAATATTGCCCCGAACCAAGGTATTCCATAATCCACCATGGCAGCTGCCATCATAGTCCCTGTAAAAGCCATTACTGATCCAACGGACAGATCTATCCTTGAACTTAATATTACGAAAGTCATACCAACAGCCAGAATAGCATTGATTGTTACCTGCCTTAGTACATTACTCATATTACTTGCAGAAAAGAATTCTGGTGAAAAAATGCCCATAACGATACATAAAAGGATAAATCCTGTAAGTGTCAACATCATAGGCTCTTTATAAAACTCTGATATCTTCATCCTTACATTTCTATAACATAATTTCTGATTCTTTATTTCATTGACATCACTCATTATTAATCCCTCCAGTTGCATAATGCATTACTTCTTCTTGACTGGTATCTTCACCAATCATTTCTCCTGTTATTTTTCCGTTATATACAGTTATGATACGGTCACTAACTCCTATTATTTCTGGTAATTCTGAAGAAATCATGATAATGCACATACCTTCATTCGCTAATTCTCTCATAAGTTTGTGAATCTCATATTTCGCACCTACATCGATTCCTCGTGTGGGTTCATCGAAAATCAATATATTGCATTTGGTATTCATCCATTTAGCTAAAACAACTTTCTGTTGGTTACCACCACTCAAATTTTTAACCTTTTGATTAATAGTGGGAGTCTTGATAGATAACATCTTGACAAAATCATCTGCAACTTTATTCTCTTTTTTCTTATTGATTAATCCAATATTACTGCAGGATTTCTTCAAATTGGAAAATGTAATGTTATCTTTTACCGTCATCCCTAAAATGAGTCCTTGGGTTTTTCTATTCTCTGGTACAAGACCTATACCATATTTTAATGCATCATTTGGTGATTTGATTTCAATTGTATTACCATTCAGATTAATAATTTTAGAATCTGCCTTATCAGCACCAATCAATAATCTTATTGTCTCTGTTCTACCTGCTCCGACTAAACCAGCTATACCTAATATTTCACCTCTTCTGAGGTCAAAACTTATATCATCAACAATTTTACCTCTTTTTAATGATTTCGCTCTTAGAATTACATCATTATTTTTGATTTGCTCATAGTGTGGCCTTTCTGGATAATTGTTATCACCTATTTCTCTACCTACCATCATTTTTACAAGTTCTTTTCTAGTAATATCTTTTACACATCCAGTATTTATATGTTCACCGTCACGTAGACAAGTATAACGGTCACAAATCTCAAAGATTTCATTCATATGGTGTGAAATGAAGATCATTGTCACATTGTTTTCTTGGAGTTTTTTTATCAACTCAAAAAATTTATTGGTTTCATTTTCCGTAAGACTTGCTGTTGGTTCATCCATAATTAAGACTTCAGGATTTTCCGTCAATGCCTTTACTATTTCTACTAATTGCTGTTGTGCTACAGTTAATCTGGAAACTGGAATATCTAAATCTATTTTGACATTAATATTTTCTAACATCTCTTTTGATTTTTTTTTCATTAACTTACGATTCAATAAACCATTCTTTTTCCTTAATTCTTTTCCTAAAAAGATATTTTCATAGGCATTTAGATAAGGTATTAAACTGAATTCTTGATGTATTATACTAATCCCTAGTTTTTGTGCTTCTTTAGGGTCAGATACGATCATTAACTTACCTTTATAAAATATTTTTCCTTTAGTAGGTTGATATATCCCAGCCAAGATTTTCATAAGAGTTGATTTACCTGCACCGTTTTCACCTACCAAAGCATGTACTTCGCCGATATTTATATCAAAACTTACTTGATTAAGTGCTATAACACCAGGAAATTTTTTAGTAATATTAGAAATCTCGAATATTTTCTTCAAAGTAACACCCCCCATTTTTTCTAAATATATTGCTTGTATATATTTACAAGTCCAATCATGATACTATTCTTCTTAGTTCAAACAAAGGGAATACCCTTTGTTTGAATGTTACCAACTAAAGCCTTCTGCATTATCCTTAGTCAATAATGTTACATCTATTGGCATTACTTCTGGTACATTAGCTCCCCAATATTTTGCAAGAGCGATACCTAATCCCACTCTAATCTGGTCACGAGGATATTGAGCAACAGTAGCTTTAAAAATATCTCCATTCAAGATAGCTTCAACTGCTTCTGGATGTCCATCGACACTATATAATTTAATGTCTTTTTTGGAACTTTCTATAGCTGCCAAACAACCCAATGCCCCTCCATCATTAACACTAAAAATTGCATCAAGTTCAGGATTTGCTTGCATCATGTTTTCTGTTACTGTCATACATTTATCACGTTCTTGCTCTCCATTTTGATTATCAACTATTTCAATATCTGGATATTCTGCCATAGCTTCTTTAAAACCCTCGACTCTTTCAAGAATTGGTACCACTGGAATACCATTGATAATTCCTACTTTACCTTTTTCACCTAAATCTTCTGCCATTTGTTTTCCTGCTAAATATCCTGCTTCTTTATTTTTTGAACCTGCAAAAGAGTCAATTGGACCATTAGCTTGAGCATCTATTGCCACAACTATCACACCAGCTTCTTTAGCTTCCACAACTGCTGATTCAATACCTACACTATCTGTAGGATTAATCAATAAAATATTAGTTCCTTGTTCAATCATATCTTCAACATCACTTATCTGCTTATTTACATCATGACTAGCATCTGTTACATAAGTGGTGGCACCAATTTCCTTAGCTGCATCTTCAAATGCTTCATGCATAGTAACAAAATAAGGATTATCCATCTCTTGGAATGACATACCAATAGTTAAACTCTTCTTTTCTTCAGTAGATCCATTAGAATTATCTTCATTAGCTGTCTTATTCGTTTTTGAACCACAACCTGTAAATACCATAATTAAAGTTAATACCAATACCATTAAACATTTCGCTTTTTTCATAATATCTCTCTCCTTGTATTTATTAATTTGGAATGTACATATCTTGTCATGTGTTTCATGTGTAAATCAATAAATTCTTTGTCCCAATTAATTTATTACCATAATCACCTCCCAGATTAATTTTGAGACATAGTTGATAACCTTATATTAAAATAAAAGCCTTATAGATAGATTCACAGAATTACTCTGTAACATCTGTCTATAAGGCTATCATGACCTTATAATATAAGTACCTTTCATAAGTACTTTAGATTCAATTGTTCAAAATTTCTTTAGCTTCAATTATTTTTTTAGCTAATTTTATCATTTTTATATTCTTGTCTCTACTCATTTTCTGTAACTTTCTCATTGCTTCAGGTTCTTTCAGATTCATAGTGTCCATCAATATTCCTTTTGCTTTTTCAATATATTTTCTAGATTCAAGAAGATTTGTTGTGTTTTTTAGTTTAGCTGACAACTTTTTATATTCATTGAACCTTGACATACTAGTTTCAATTGCCACTTTAATGTCCTTCTCTGAAATAGGCTTTATCAAATAACTATAGACTCCAACCTCATTGGCTCTCTTGATTAATTTATCCTCATGGTATCCACTCACAATAATACTGGGAATACAATATTTTTCATTAATTGTTTTTAACGCTTCGATACCATCTATTAATGGCATATTGACATCCATTATAATCATATCGGGTTGTTTCTCCAAGGTCAATTTTATTGCTGCTAATCCATCCGTAGCTTCTCCAATAACCTCATGTCCAAGCTCTTCAAGATTAGCTTTTAACCCCATCAAAGATATATACTCATCTTCTGCAATTACAATTTTCATATCATCTTTTCCTTTCATTTCACTATTGTCTATTCATACTTGCTTACATACCTACAAATACTTTACAAGATGATAGGCTTAGTTCAATTTTGGCACCCTGATCATTTGAAAATTCAACTTCTCCTCCAAATTCATTTTTAATTATAGAAGATACTATCGTTAGTCCTAAACTATTTACTTTTTCTATATCAAAACCTTTTTTAAATCCCAAACCATTATCATGTATTATAATTAAAACTTGATTATCTTTTCTAATACCCTTTATATTGATTGCATTATACCTTTTTTCAAAATCTGGAAAAGCATGTTTATTGCAATTACTCACTAGCTCATTTATTATAAGAGCTATTGAAGTAGCTTTACTGTACGGTATAAACATATCTTCAATATCCAGCTTAATTTCAACTCTTGTATCCACATTGATAAATTTTATGATAGCACCAACCAAATCCTTTATATTAATTATACTTCTCCCTATTTGGTCTTTTGATAACAAATCGTGTACTGCCGCAATACTCTTAATTCTAGATACTATATTTTCTAAAACAGGAGTCAAGAATTCTTTTTGTTCTTCATCCAAATATCTCTTTTGCAATATAATGAAACTGCTTATGGCTTGAAGATTATTCTTAATTCTATGATGGCTTTCTTGAAGTAAAGCTGAACGCCCCATAAGTCTTGTATCTTCAATTGCTATTGCTGCTTGTTTTGCAAAAGCAAGTAAATACTTTGCTTCATCAGTAGAATGAACATATAAATCCTTATAGAGTATCTGTATAACTCCTGATACTCTAGACCTTACTAGAAGCGGAATACAAATGATAGTTCTGATATTTTCTTTATATTCAAACAAACTGTCAAATTCTTTATCTTGTTGGTTGGAATAATATAGTGTATCTTTTTTTATCAATCGTATTACGAATTCTTTTTTGAGTTTTGCATGTAAATCGTTTATCTTGAAAATCTTGAAAGTATCGATGATTGAATCCGTATTTACATCCAATAAATCAATTCTGCAACCATCGGCATTCATTGCCTTCGTTACACTTTCGGCCAAGAACAGCAATACATCTTTTAACTCATATTCTGATGTTAGAAATTCAGCCGCTTTGAAAATGGAATCAAGTATTTCCTTGCTTTCATAATCTCTATCCAGCTCATTCTTTTTGTAATGGTTGTTGTTGAGGATATTAAGCAGTTCCTGAGGATTGTTCTTCACTTCTTTACCTGTGAATCTTCCCTTTATCCTACCTTTGTATAAAACAGAAATATTGTCAGCTATCTTTAAAGCTTCCTGCCAGTTCTTAGTGACATATATCATACTTACGCCATTCTTCTTATATTCTCTAAGGAAATCATATAATTTAATGACTGTTCTTGTACTTAACTTCTCAGTTGGTTCAAACAAAACAACAATTTTAGGATTACCGATAAAAACCTTAGCTATCTCGACTAATTTTCTGTTTTCATCTGTGAGACTAGATACTTTCATATCTACATTGATATCAATATTAATGCGTTCTAGAATTTTCTTGGCTTGCTTCTCAACTTGCTTCCACTTAATCAATCCAAACCCTTTTGTTTTTGGGAATTTCATCAATGCAAGATTTTCAGCAATAGTAAGGTCATCAACTAATGTATTCTCTTGAGACAAAAATGATACTTCACTATCACTACCTACTTTAAAAGAATTCCTTAAGACTTGTCCCTTATAAACAATTTCACCTTTGATCTTAGGGGTAACTCCTGCCAGAGTATTGATAAATGCCTTCTGTCCAGAATTGTTTTCTCCTACAATAAAATGAATCTCTGAAACACTCAAATTCAAATTGATATCATGGATTTGGAAACCATCTAAACTATGTCCACTTAAATTCTTAATCTGTAATATAATATTATCATCCAAAAATGAATTCCTCCATTAACTGCATAAAAGAAAAAATACCCATAATGTATGCAAAACAAAAAGAACATACATACTAGGCATTCTAGACCTTTTCAATAATTCACCAACCATAAGTGAATTGTTTTATATCGTGTTTATATTATACAGCAGTTATTTTTAGCTGTCAAGCATTTTGTACATATTTTTTATTTATTAGTTGGTGTTTTATAGTAAAAAAATACATAACATTGCTAAGGTAATATATTTTTTATATTACAAATATATAATTTACGGTCTATAAATCATATTTATAAGCCATATTGTACAAAAACCTCTACCAATCTAATTCAATCTATATTACTCTCTTTCTGTTGACCGTAATAAGCATTTTTCCCATGTTTCCTAAGAAAATGTTTGTCCAGTATGATCTGCTGCATGGATTCAGTATCTTGGTTTCTACGAAGCAATTGAGTCCGAAAAGCCATTTTAGCTACTTCTTCTAGAACAACAGCATGGTAAATGGCTTCTGCAGGTGTTTTTCCCCAAGTAAATGGGCCATGTTCATTCACTAGAACTGCTGGAATCTCCAATGGTCCTCTACCTTCAAATGTTTCTACAATCAATTTCCCTGTACTTCTTTCATAATCATATGTTTCGTTTTCTTCCATCAATCTGGTGCAAGGTATTTCTCCCCAAAAATAATCTGCATGAGTAGTTCCAAATGGTTTTATTCCTATCCCTGCTTGAGCGAAGCTAGTAGCCCAAGGTGAATGGGTATGAACGATTCCTTTGACCTCATTGAATGCTTTATATAATTCAATATGTGTTTTCGTATCTGATGATGGATTAAGTTCTCCTTCAACCACGTTACAATCAAAATCAACCAAAACAATATCCTCTGCCTTCAAATCATCATATGATATACCACTTGGTTTAATTGCAACCAATCCTGCATCAGAATCAAATCCAGAAACATTTCCCCATGTATAGACCACTAGATTACGTTTTGATAATTCCATATTGGCTTCATATACTTCTCGTTTAAGTTCTTCTAGCATTTTAGTTAAACCCTCCTTGTCATTTTTTTGTAGCATTTTAATCAATAAATTTAATGTTGTAATCTCCCATTCCACTACTAGATATTTGAATAAAAACAAAAAAACCTTATAGATGTATTTACAGAGTTTTTTCTCCGAAATATAATCTATAAGGCTTTCATAACCTTATCATTTTAGTACCTACCATAAGTACTAAATCAACTTTATTCTTTTTTTTATTATACAATCCTTTTTTGTGACAGTCAATATAAATATGTTTTCACCATCTCTCATTTTACAAGACTATCTTTTATAAGGCTACATGTTACCTCTGAAATCTCCTTATAATAACTTCGTGCTTCATCTAAATCTATATTTGATGTATTACCACAATTTAATATTATACCACTATAACCAGGTTTTACCATATAAGATATTCTTAATGTATTTTGATTCCTCGCTTATGAATTCTATAATATTTGGTAGTGTAACATATTCATTTTCAGATACATCTATAGATTCCCTATCTACATAGCTTTCTCCAAGAATCCGTTGCTTCATTAGATTGATTTCTGATTCTTTTACAATATCATTTATGTCATATGCTGTTGACTTCTCTAGATATTCCCATATCTTCTTTCGTTCTGGATGTAAGTACAATTCATAATCAATTATGTATGATTCTTCATGATACATATTACCTTTTTCACTGTTACCCTCAATAGATTTTCTGAACGGTGTCCATATCTTGATATTATTCTGGATATCAGCTAATATATGGCAACAATAACCATAAATGAAGTCTTTATTATTAGCATTCCTATTCTTATCTAGAAAGGCTAGTACATTTTTAGCCCACTCATCATTATTGGTAACTCTACCCCACTTCTCATTCCCTACACAAAGATGACTTTTGAATTTCATATCGCTGTCATAGTTACTGCGGTTATGTACAGAATCAGGTGCAACAGATCCTAGCATAAAATCGTTGGGGTTTTTAATTTGTGGTGTATCTTTTATTATATTATGTGCAATCAACAGATGTGTCATTGCAAAAGGCATAACACTTCCACCTCACTTTACAATATCTAAACCATTTATATTTTTACCTAATTAAAGTTAATATTTTTTTCAAATACTATCTTTCTATGCTATCTGATAGAAATTCTTCATCCAATATAGCATACTGATAACAATCATGCCATATAGGTTGCCCATTATCAGATTTTGAGAAAAATGCTATTTTCTTGAAATATCCTTCTTTTCTCATCATAAGTCGTTCTAATAACCTCCATGAAGAAGTATTTTCAGGATTACATTTACCAATAATCCGATGAACTCCCAAATTTTCAAAGCCATATTTCATGACTCTTTTACAAGCTTCCGTTGCATAACCTTTTTTATAGTATGTTGGATTGAATACATAACCGATTTCCCATGTTAAGAATTCTTCTGGCTTCTGTTGCTGAAAATAAACATTGCCTATCAACTTATTATTTACTTTTAAACATACTGCCCAAAAAGCTTTATTATCTGATCGTGCAATCGCAAGCTGTTTGCATTCTTCTTTACTTAAAACATTATATGGTTCATACTTGACAACTTGTTCCTGTGAAAGGTAATCATACATATCACTCCAATCTTCAGGACAAAATCTTCTTATGAATAATCTATCTGTTTCTAATACCACTAAAATCATCCCCCATATTTATTATCATAATATCTTATATTTTTTTATTAAATAACACTCTGTTCCACATAGTTAACATTTTTAAAACTGAATCATAATCAATAATACGTTAAGCGTAATGTTCTATAATTTTTCAATATTGAAATCAAAAATTTTTATAAAATGTATTTAAATTAACAAAATGTTCTTTTGATAACTCATAATAAATGAAAGACTGTAACTCACCCAGTTGATTTTTCCATGAATCATAATTGGTTTTCACTTGTTTGAAACCTATTTTTTCATAAACATGTTGAGCTCTCTTATTATTAAGATTAGTATCTAATACAATTTTTTTCACATTGTATTCATCAAATAAACTAGTAATAAATAATTTAAGTATTATTGTACCTAATCCTTTATTCTGTCTTGTAACATCACAAATTTTTATTCCCATTTCAGCAGTATTGCAACCTATATACCTATATGACATTTCTCCTATTGGCTCAATGTTGTATTCAATAATTAATCTTCTACGCGTTTCATCAGAATCATTTTTCAAATCATTCTTAATCTTTTCTTCTGTAGTTTCAAGTCCATGTGGAAATCCAGCGTGTGCCATTATCTCACCATTATTCCACCATTCACAAAGTATTTTAGAATCCTTCAATTCTGCATTTCTTATAACTATATCTTCATGTTGTATTAACATTTTGTCACCTCACAACATATTAATATTTAAAATCATTTAACTATCTCCCACTATTTCTATTAATATAAATATTTAATGCTTGTACTCCTTTAATTGCAAATATTATAATTGCAAAATACATACCTATTCTTAATATTGATTCTATATAGGGTAGAATCACCATCCCACTAATATAATCCATATTTTCTCTCCTGATATCATTTTATTTTAATTAAGATTCCATTCTGTCAGACCACTAATAAATTGTAATGCACCTTCTATATCTAATTCAGAAACAATCACTTTACCATCTTTTCCTGTCCATGAATATCCTGATTCATTATCTTTATCATCTACAGTAATAAACATTTTACTGAACTTCTTATCAAAATATAATACACCAAATACTTCATTTAATATTTTTCCTCTATAATATTGATAAGAGATACGTATCATGTAATAATTATCAAATTTTATAAGATCTTGTTCCATATAATTAACATTCTTAAAAACCGGTTTATTATCAATAGCTACTTTACCACTGAAGTTCAATGGAAATACATTTTTATGTTCATCAAAATCAGGTATATCTTTGTTTCCTATAATCATATTAATCCTTACTGTATCTTTTCTTAATAAGCTTTTTCTTACAACTCCCTTTATACTGACATTTATTTTGTTATAATCATCGCTACCTAATCTGAATTCTATACATTCCTCTTGAAAATTAATTGGTTTTTCCCAATAATTCCATGATACAAAAATCAATAGCACTATTACTCCTATAACTAGTACCCTTATAAAAGCTTTCATTATTACCCCTCCAATAAAACGAACATAAATATTAGTATAAATTATAAAATCTAAACATTTTAAAACTAAGAGAATATATACCCAACCAATAATATAAGCATTTAAATTCCAATTTTATATTCCCTTTTAACAATAATTGCAATTGAACAGACAATGAACATCTCAAAAAGTTCTACATTAAATACCAAAAAGGCTAATTGAATCAATAATATCCCTAGAAATAATTGTATAATACGTAATTCATTATTATTAATGTACCTTGGCATAATTACCATCCAAAATAATGTTATAATAACTATTCTAACTGATATACCTATAATGGATCCGAAGATATAACTTAATATTACCATCATATCAGTTTTTGGTACTTCTAAGATTATCCTGATTATAAGCATTATAAAATAACCTATTAATATAGATTTGCTGATTTTATTCTTTAAAAGTGTTTTGCTACATTTCATACTATCACCCTTATTATTGATACTACGACAATTATACTATAAGAAATTTTTCATAATTAATCCATCCATCTTTTCTTCCAATCTCTTCATAATTTAGCTTATTGAATAAATATTGGGCCGGATTAGTTTCTAAAGTTGATAAAGTAATTTTTTTATAATTGCTTTTATATATTTGTTCTTCTACTTTAATCATTAAATCCGTGGCGATGCCCATGTTTCTGTAATTTTTAGATATATATATACTAAAGACACATGGATCGTCATTATAGATACTCCAATAGCTATGACCTATAACCTTACTATCTATAGTGGCTACAAACATTCTATGAATATTATCTAACATCATTTTCATATTACGTTCCTTAGCCGAATCCCATCTAAATAATTGTTCAAATTCATGTTCTATAATATATTCTCTTTCCATTAGATATACTTCATCTATATCACTTTCTTCTGCTAATCTAATTAAAATCTTACTTTTATCAATCATAGTTTCTCCTATCTATTACTATTTATCAATCTTGTTAACATAAACATATTATAACATACTCACAATGTTATTAAATATCCCTAGAATTATCTGATACACTAATTAGATGTATAATACTAATCAATAAATAGATAATCCTTTCTCTCTTATTTCATTTAATTCCTCAGCAGATAGAATACCTCTATTATACAGATTCAAATATTCATTGGAAACGCTTTGATTAAAAATAAGCATATCATCAGTATTAATCGTTACAGGTATCCCATAAGAAAATAATTTTACAATTGGATGAGTTTCATAGCTATTCACTCTATTAAGCATAACGTTACTAGTTGGACAAATATTCAACTGAACCTTATTGGCTGCTAACCACTTCATGATTTCAACAGAATTTACTGCATTGATACCATGTTGAACCTGATCCAACTCCAACATATCAACTGCTTTTCTTACTGATTCAGCATCACCAAACTCACCAACATGAGCTTTTAATATCATTCCTTTATTTTTCGCTTTCTTATAAATATTTTTATAATTATCAACTGGTTGTGTATCATCTCCAACTAAATCAATTGCCTTAAAATAATCTAAACTTAAAATCTCATCAAAAATATACTCTTCTGGTTTGATATCATCTGTACGCCCCATAGAAATCTCTGGTATGAATAAGACCTGTGGAAATATTTTTTCTTTGATTTTCTCTATGTTTTCTATATATTCATCAAAACTATTATTAAAATGAATTTTATCTCCTATACCAAAACTTAGTGTCAGAACACTTACCCCATCTTCCTTGGCTTGTAAGAATGCCCCTTCAATTCTTTTAATGAAACCTTGTTTTCCAATACAATGAGGCTTAATATTCATGTTATACCATTCTTGCATTTCATTGAGATCATTAAACTTGATTGGTAACGTTTTAGTTATGTTACTTCCAACTACATAATCGATATTTCCACCTCTAGTAGCATGATTATGCAGATCACTTTTAGAAATTTTCTTTAGACCATCTATATCATTGTTTTGTAAATAACTAATAAATTGTTCCTTCATTTTTAAAATTTAATACCCCCTTAATCTTCTATTTGTATCACTTTCTTTGGAACTTTTTCAAATAGAGGACTGACAGATTCTCTTTTGTGAATTCTATTGATAGTCTCAGCGAATAATGGAGCAACAGATACGATCTTGATTTTTTTACAATCCATAATATATGGGTTATATACAGAATCGGTAGAAATAAGTTTTTCTATTGGGCTATCCTTAAGCTTTGCTACTCCTTTTTCATTTAATAATATATGAGATAAACTTGCATATATTTTCTTTACACCACGTTTTCTAAGCTCATTAGCCAAATCAATCAATGTTCCTCCAGAAATACTAAAATCATCAACAATTAATGCATTTTTACCTTCAACATTACCTACAATTTCAATTATCTTGGCATTCTCATCATGTCCTTCTCTTTCCTTATCTCCAATTGCTACTGGAACACCTAAATACCTTGCTATTTTTCTCGCTTCTTTAGCAAAACCTGAATCTGGTGATACTACAACTAAATCCTCAATATTCAAAGATTTTATATACTCACATAGTATTGGAAGAGCGAATAAATGATCAACAGGTTTCTTAAAAAATCCTTGAATCTGAGGACTATGAAGGTCCATAGTGACTACTCTATCCGCTCCAGCTAATTCAATACATTCTGTACATACCCTTGCACGTATTGATACTCTAGGTTCATCTTTTTTATCACCTTTTGCATAAGAAAAATATGGCATTATAACTGTAACAGAACTTGCACTTGCTCTTTTGAATGCATCAATCCAAAACAGGATTTCTGTAAATTCATCATTAGGATGTAATCCCATAGACTGAACAAGATATACATCTTTATCTCTAACAGTCTCTTCTACTTTTACATACGTATTACCTTCACTGAAAGTAATGACTTTTGATTTTCCCAACTGTGAATCTAGATAATTACATATTTTTATCGCAAAATCTTTACCAGTACTACCTGCAAATACTTTTATTTCACTTTCAGTACCCAACACTATCACTCCTTGATTAATTTATTTTTCTATACCCCTACCTTTACATTATCTTATTGATTTGTGTATTCAACTCATCAAAACATCTATCTAATTTTCCCTTAGGTATTTTTCCATAAGCATCTCCTATACTTATATCAAATACATACCCATCTTCAAGTTCATTAAAATAAGGTGTTATTCCTACATCAACCCTTTTCATAACAGCTATTAACATACTCTCTAAATTTTGAATATTCTTGCTGAAATGAACATTAAACATGTTTGATACAGGTATCTTTGGTATAGTGTATATCTTATTAACACTATTAAAATGTTTAGCTAATTCCATAGACTGCTCATAATATATTTTCATTTTCTCTATTCTTCTTGTCATATAATAATCTGCACTTAAAATATATGGATATAGACTAATTAAATCTCCACCATATCTCCTTTTCCATACCTTTGATTGATTCATAAATTCCTCAGGACCTGCTAATATTGCTCCTGCTACACCACCGATACTTTTATAAAATGAAACATAAACACTATCAAATTCTCTACAGATTTCATTTAATTCTTTCTTATAGTAAGGAGCTGCCTCCCATAATCTTGCACCATCAAGATGTGTTTTTATATTATTTTCCTTACAATAAACAAGTATCTCGCTTAATTCATCCCATGTAGGAAGCTGTCCACCTATACAATTTTGCGGTAATTCTATTAATAATGTAGAAATATCCGTTCCTATTTTCTTCAGGTCATCAATAGTGAATAAACGGTCTTTCTCACCTAAAAGTACTGTTTCTATATTATGGAGTTTCTTTAAACCATCTTGTTCATATATTTCTAAATGACATAATGGATGATAAGCTACTCTATATATTTTCCTTTCATCACACCACATACGTAGAGCGATTTGCTGTGCCATAGTTCCACTGGGGAAAAATACTGCCTTTTCTTTACCAAGAATACGTGCTACTTTATCTTCGAAATCATTAATTATAAATCCTTGTCCATAAAAATCTATCATCCTATCTGGCTCTACCTTATCTATTACAACTTTTAAATCGTTAACAGAACGTGAACCATGGTCACGTAATTTATATTTGGTTTTCTTGTAAGTTTCACTCAATAATTTTGTCATTAGATTCCTCCTAGTTTATAACTAACTATATTTCTAGTTTCATACCATCATAAGCAAATTTGAAATCTATGCCTTTCTTTCTGTAAATCTCTTCGACTTTAATCAAATCATCGTATGACAATTTGTCTAACTCTTCTATATGACTTAGAACTATTTTATCAGCATTTAGATTGTCTACTATGTGTAATGTTTCTAAAAAAGTACATTCCAACTTTAAAGTTGGGGTATCTACAGGTAAGTTTCTTACATTAGTTATAGGATTAAATTCAAATACGCCTGCAGGTAGTACAGCCAAATCAACCTTTCCTAAATCTTTTGGAACTTCCCATCCGATAAGTTCATCCATAATTATTAGCACTCTTTTAGATAGACTTTCAATTAGAAATCCATATACATATTCCTCTTTAAGACGTATTGGCTTAATCACCGCATTATCTATTTTATATTCACTGTTATCCGATAAAATAATAGTTTCAATTATACCTATTTGTTTGAAATACTCAAAATGGTTCCATATACCTAATCGTTCCCTAAATCCTGGCATAACACCTTCAGGTATTAATATTTTAGTACTATTATCTTTAGGAAGATAACTTCTAAAATTATGATTCATCTCAAAAACTCTCCTACCCATAGTATGATCAGGATGCCAATGAGAATATATACAATATTTTATATCTTCAATATTGCTCCTATTTATCTGGTGAACAATATCTTCTGGAGTATCAATCAACAGATTAATGTCATGAATGAAAACACTTGGTCCCATTCTAGAATATGGTACACCTTTAATTCTTGCTTCCTTACAAATATTACAGTTACATAAAGGTCTTGGAATAGGTATTGCACCACCAGAACCTAATAATTCAATAATCATATCTTCACCTCTTTGATTAAAACTAAATACTAAAACTAAAACATTTATTATTCTTATAAATAATGTTTCTATCATCATTTGAATCTTTGTTAAAAAATAGAATTTCATATTTACTTAGCAATCTTTTTATTTCCTCATCAGTATACTGTCTGAATATCATTCCTTTTCTTTTCCCTTCTGTATAAATCATACTACCATCATCTAATGTATCATGCGCAATTGCTTTATCTTCAGCTTCTACCGAATCAAAGCTTATGTAAATAATACCATTTGGCTTAGTAATTCTAGAAAATTCTTTAATAGCAGTTTTTGTGTCCTCATATGTAATATGGTCAAGTACAGAATGTGCAATAATTGCATCAAACATATTATCATTGAATAATATATTTGTTACATTACAATTTTTATAGTTTTTGTAGTCTAAATTGATATTTTCCATAATATCTTTGGTAATTTTAATTGCTCTTTTGGAAATGTCTGACCCATAAACTTCATAATTATTAGCACTTAATATAGCGCTATAAGTACCAAATCCACAGGCAATATCACATACTCTTTTCACATTATATTTTGAAAAATACTTAAGCCACTCATGCTCTTCGTTCAAATCTATATAATTAATGAAATCCTTATAACTTTTAGCTTCCCATATCTTATCCCAAAAATCATCCATATAATAGCATCTCCTAAAATAATCTATCACGATTCTTGAAATATCTCATATAATAATTTTATCATATAATATAAATAAATCTACTAAAAACTATTGACATTTTGGTGATTTCTGATAAAATATATCTTGCGTTAAATTATTACCAAACATAAATTATAAGCGTGAGTGGCTCAGTGGTAGAGCATCGCCTTGCCAAGGCGAGGGTCGCGGGTCCGAATCCCGTCTCGCGCTTTATTCATTTAAAAGAAAACGTCTCATCAATATATCCTTTTGGTGGGATGTTTTTTTATATAGAAAAACATAATCTCTAAATTAGCAATGTCATTAAGTTAAGAAATGTTAAGAAAGAATCCAAGAAAGAAAACAACTTAATTTCTATCTTGGATTCTTTTTTTAAACTAAATGACAATCCCCCAAATATAAAGTATATTTAAGGATATTTATATTTTTTTAGTTTTCGGTTATTAGATATAATGGTTGATATTTTTTGTAATATTTTATGATGTCTCTAGTTCCATCTCCCTCAGCTACGACACTATTTGTGTTAATAACTCTTATCTTTTTTCCATCCTCAAACTCTATAACTGTTACTTCTATGAAAGCGTAAGGTTGTGTAGGTATATAACTATTGCTACCAGCACAAACAGTTCCTGTAATCCTATAATCTTTTTCTTCTAGATTATAAATGGCATTTATTAAATTTCTACCACTAGTATCACTTGGTATAATCTCTTTATTATGTGCATTCTTATAATCAAAAATGGAAGAATTAAATTTTGTTCCAAATAACCCACAGAATAAACGAGATCCAAATCCTTCATAATTAAATGAAATATCTTTTTTAAGAATTGACAATTCTTCTTGAGAAAAGTTAGATATATTTTCTTTTATTAATTCTACAATTTCTTTTTGAGTAACACATTTTACTGGTGTATCTATCTTAAATTCACAAGTAGCACCTCTAGTTATTCTCATACTTGATCTTCCTGCCAATCCATAACCGTTAGAAATCTTAAGAGATTTATATTCTCTAGTTCTATCATCATAATTAGTTTCCTTAGCAAAGATTAATGAAGAGCTTGTAAGTACCATAGAAATTACTAATATTATACTAAAAATTTTTTTTGTTTTCAAATTCAATTCCTCCTATTAGCTATATTTTTTTGTTTATTTTTGTATTTTTTATAATAATTTACTATATACACCTTAATTTGTTTTAAAATTCAATCCTCCCTCATCATTCTTACAGTAAATTATGTTTAATAGTTCGACAAATTATCTAACTTTCTTTACCATTGTCTAACTTTTTAGTAATATAATCCTATTTATAAAACTATATTCAACTACTCGAATAGGCAAAATTCAGTTAATGATTATGGTAAAAATTTCACGTTTATGGACATTGACTTTGCGAAGCAAAATCTCTCCCTGGGCACCTAACAAAAAGTGAATTTTATCCAGAGTACTGATAATATCGAACAATGAATCTCTTGTAGCAAACTATAAAAGATTTTTTCATACCGTAACTTCCTTAAAACACTATATCCAAAGGGCTTGGCCACATCTTTTTACAAATTTGTCAAGTATTTTCTTAAAATATTACATAAAAAAAAAGCTCTGTGTGTTAACACACACAAGAACTCTTTGCTTTTATTAACTTAATAACATTGCCTAAATGAGCTTATTTTAATATAATTTAGTTTTTGGAATATTTATTACATATATTGTTCAAAATACTCTTCATAAGTAATTCCTTTTTCATATATATCTTCAGCAATGTCTTTACCTAAATAACGAATGTGCCATGGTTCGTATTGATATCCTGTTATATCTTCTTTTCCTTTTTCATAACGAATGATAAAACCAAATTTATGAGCATTCTCAGCTAACCATTTTCCTTCTTCCAATTTACCAAATCTTTCTTGTAGTGCATATCCTACACCCGCACATGAAACATCTATCGCTAATCCTGTTTGGTGTTCACTTTGACCTGGCTTAGCACTAATCTTATTGGCTGCTTCATAACCTCTTTTGTTAACATTATAATTGAAGATTGAATTTTGCTTGCTATATGAACGGAATCCAGAAACCCCTACAATCTCTATTCCTTCTTGATTAGCTTCTGCAACAAGTTCTTCTAAAGCATGTGCAGCTGCTTCTCTTAGATATCTTTTTTCATTTTCACCTTCAAATGAAAACTTGATGTCTGGTTTAATTAAATCATCAGGCTTGTAATCACTAGGTAGATTCCTTTCCTTATTGACTAACACATGTATATCTGAAGGGTTTGTTACAATATGCTTTCCTTCATCATCTATCATTATAGTATTATCTTTATTGTTAGCATTATTATTGGTTACAATGTCTTTATTATTATTACTTGTATCTTTAACTGTATTTGTTTCAGCTTTTTGATCTCCTGTTTCACTAACTTCTAAGTTTACAGTTACAGCATCAAACTCATATACAAATTTTATTTTAGCGTTTTCTCCTACCTTGGCATCTTCAGAAACCTTAATATAACCATCTTCAACAGTAAATTTATCATTATTAGATATAACGATTAACTTATCCTCATCAGTTAAATCTTTTAAACTTCCATCTGTCATCAATCCATTAACAGTTATTTTATATTCATCACCAGCTTCTAATGATAAATCATCTTCGGATATCTGTAATTCCTCAATAATATTTTCTTTTTCACTAGAAGTATTTTCTTGTGTTTCACTTTCATTTCCTTGTGCAGAAGTGTCATCTGTATTTTTATTGTCTTTTATTAAGCCAATAGCTAGAACAAACACCAAACACAGAGCCCCTATAATTAATACTATTTTACCAATGTTTTTATACATCCTCATCACCTCTTGTGTTTTGATATAGCCATTTTAACATAGAGGCTTATTTATTACAACATAATATGACATAATAGAAAGTATTGTTACTTTAGTATTTAAAAACCAATTTTTTTCTTGTTGTAATTAACTATTATTCTATATCCGTTTTGTTTTAATTACATTATTTCATTATATATACACAAAACATTACTCAAAAAGGCTTTTACATTAATAAAAATAACTATATGAATTTAATAGAAAGTTAATATTTTTTTAGTTTACAAATTTTACAATAAAATACATTTTTGCAATCAAAAAACTCTCTAAAAATAGAGAGTCTATATTGTTTAATCTTATATTAAATTATATAATCAAATTAATTAACTTTAGCTTTTGCAGTTTCTACTAAGTTAGCAAAACCTTCAGAATCGTTAACTGCCATTTCAGCTAACATTTTTCTATTAATATTAACATCTGCTAATTTAAGACCATACATGAATTTACTATATGATAAACCATGAACTCTAGTTGCTGCATTGATTCTTGCAATCCAAAGTCTTCTGAAATCTCTTTTCTTAAGTTTTCTTCCTGTATATGAATAAACACCTGACTTCATTACCGCTTGTTTAGCAGTTCTGAATTGTTTAGATTTTGCTCCTCTATATCCTTTAGCTAACTTTAAAACTCTTTTACGTCTTTTACGTGTGTGTAAAGCACCTTTAATTCTTGCCATGATTTTTCCCTCCTGTTCGTTTTATATATTTTAAACGTATGGTAATATCTTCTTTATTACTTTTTCATTTGACTTATCCATCATAGCTGCATGTCTTAATGTTCTCTTTTTCTTAGCAGTTTTCTTAGTCAAAATATGTCTTTTGAATGCTTTATTTCTTTTTAATTTACCAGTTCCAGTTTTTGAAAAACGCTTTGCAGCGCCACGATGTGTTTTCATTTTAGGCATAATAATTTCCTCCTTATATAACCGTATTTATCTTTTTTTCGCCATAAACATAACCATACTTCTACCTTCCATTTTTGGATATTTTTCAATATCCGCAATGTCTACTAGACTTTCTGCAAATTTGAGCAATATTTCTCTACCTATTGCAGTATGAGCTAATTCTCTACCTCTAAAGCGCACAGAAACTTTTACTTTATCTCCATTATTTAAGAATTTTTGAGCATGTTTCATCTTAGTATCTATATCGTGTTGTTCAATATTAGGAGATAAACGAACTTCTTTTACACTGATGATGTTCTGTTTCTTCTTTGCTTCTTTTTCACGTTTAGCTTGTTCATATCTATACTTTCCATAATCAATTATTTTACATACTGGTGGTTTTGCCTTAGGAGAAATTTTTACTAAATCCAAGTTCTTTTCTCTTGCAAGTCTTTGAGCATCTCTTGCTGACATTATACCCAGTTGGTTACCTTGATCATCGATTAAACGTACTTCTCTGTCTCGAATTTGCTCATTAATCATTAATTCGCTAATAGTAGTACACCTCCAAAATTTTTTATTTACAATTCGCCTTTATCTTTATACAATAAAAAAAGCGCGTATTTAAATACCCACTCATATACATAACATAATCAATGAACTAACATTTTTTACGTATTATACCCTAGTAGCAAAAAACCCTAAGGTGAGAAGTGGATACTTCTACTTATTTTACTTCTAATTAATTATACAGGTTCATAGACTATATGTCAATAGTTTTTGATATTTTAATTGAAGTTTCAATAAAAGTATTAAATAGTGACAAAAACAAAACTAATGTATATATAGATAATTCTTTTCTAACTTTAACTGGCACTATGATTTCTTGACATAAAAAACCTCCAAAGTAAATCATCTAATTATAATTATTAAGATGTCTACTTTAGAGGTACCATATCATTCTGATATAGAATTCATCTATTTTGTTAATTATATGAATAACATCAAAATATATTTATTATGGCTAAAATCTCAATCCTAGTGGTAATTTAATATTTATACTAGATGTTTTTTTAATATATCTATGAAATCTTTACCATTCTTAATATTATTACGACTAATTATCATTTCTTTTCCAATGTTAATTAATAATCTTTCAGCTTTAACCCGTTTATCAATGTCTTCAATTGTAGTTACATCTGCTACTTTTGAATCGCCAACAACTCTTCTAATTATTTCAAGTCCAGCGCTACCAGCAGAATCAGCTAATACTGAATCTAAATACCATTTTCTATAATAATCTTTTTTAGCCATTTCATCAGTAACAATTTCTTTATATAAATTATTAAATTTATATATAAATAAATCTACGATTTCTTCTATTGTTCTAGATAACCAATCAAGAAATTCTTTTTTATTTAATTCTTCATCTTTATCTACGTCAGCTACATATGCATGAGCCCATGCAAAGAATAAATTACCAATAACATTTCCAACATCATAACCCATAGGTCCATAAAAAGCAAATTCTGGGTCTAGAACTTTTATTCCAGTTTCATTAGCAAATATTGAACCTGAGTGTAAATCTCCATGAACTAGTGCCTGAGCATTATTCATAAAGTTATTCTTCAACTTACCCACTTCGAGGATTAGATTCTCATCATCATATAATACTTCTTTAACAAACTCAAAGTTTTCTTTTAATATAATATTTCTACCTTTGTAATCAATATAAGGCTCTGTGAATACAAGGTCTTCTGATATCTTACATAAATCTTTATTAATATACTCTTTTACTTGATCCTTCTTTTCTCCTGAGTCCATAACCAAGTCTGTTGTTGGTAATAGTGTGTTTACTAAGAAAGTTGTAATATCCTCAGCTAAAGTTTGGAAAGTGTTCCTCTTTAATAGTTCTGTTCTAAGATTATGATATGCAGATACATCTTCCATAGCCAATATACACATTACAGAATCATATTTATATATTTTAGGAACTAAGTTAGGTGCTAATTTTTCTTGTTGCATTAATACCATTGCTTCTATTTTATTTCTATTTACATCTAATGCTCTACCTGATGATCTAAGCACTGTATCAGCATGTTTAATAATAATAGATTTATTTGTATTTTTATCCCATACTTTAAACACATAATTAATATTTCCATCACCAATTTCTTTGGATTGCAACTCAGCGTTATCATCAAAAAAATCAAGTTTTTCTAGTACATACTCAATGGCATCTTGTTCATTCATTCTAAAATGTTTATCAAATTTAGACATTAATATCATCTCCAATTATTATTACCAGTAGTTATCTGTTTCAGTTAAAAAATATCTATTCAAATCATATGGGCTATATATGCCCTTATCAGTTACTACTCCACTTACTAAATATGGTGGCGTTATGTCAAAAGCTGGATAATACGCTTTAACACCCTCTAATGTATTTTTTATCCCTCTGAATTCTAATACTTCTTTTGGATTTCTTTCTTCTATTTTAACCTTATCAATTGTGTCCCTATCAGGAATTCCTGTTACGAAATATGGTACTCCAAAATGTTTTGCCACAATTGCAATCTGCATTGTTCCTACTTTATTAACAATATGTCCACCCATACATATAGAATCAGCAGCTGATGTAAATAAATCTATATTTTTTGTCTGCATAGTAATCGCTGGCATATTATCTGTGATAACTGTTACATCAAATCCTTGATCATGTATTACGCTTGCTGTAAGTCTTGCACCTTGTAAGAAAGGTCTTGTTTCCGGACAAAAGAACTTAACAATTTTATTTCTTCTCTTAGCTTCTTTTAACATCATACCTATTATTGTTTCACCAAAACATTGAGTCATCACTTTACCATTTTGTGGAAACATATCCACTAAATAATTAGCAACTTCACCAATTTTTGAATATCTTCTATTCATTGAATCAACAGTATGTTTGAATATTTCTTCATCAATTCTCTGTGAATTTTCTAAGGCTTTTTTTGCAACTTCTAAACAGCCATTTACAACTAGCGCCATTCTAGAAACTGTTGTAGGTCTTGCATGTGATAGTGTATAAGCTGCATCTTGAAGATAATTCATCTGTTCTTCTTCTTTTAAATCTTTGCATTCATAAGCGGCAAGTGCCATACCCATTCCAGCTGCTGTATAAGGTCCTGCGCTTTGAGTTACCATATCAGCAATTGCCTTAGCTACTTCCTGATGAGATGCACATGTAACAAATCTAACTTCTGTTGGATAAATTCTACGGTCTAATATTTTAACTTTTCCAGATTCATACCAAGCGACATTTTCATATCTTAGCATAAATGCAAGATCTTTATCTATTCTTTCCATTATTGCTCATACCTCCTGCAATACTTACCTTTATATTTTTTTGAATATACCATATATAATATTCACAACACTATATAGGGTATATTCAGATTATATATTTATATAATTATTTATATCTCTAATTCAAATTTTATTTTTTTACTCTTAGCTTTTTATATTTAGGAAATCCAATAATAATAGACAAACTACCCATTATCAACATTAATATTGAATATATTGAATATGGTACTATTTCAACAGGTGAAATATGTCCTAAGCCTGCTGCTAATAATAATTGTCCTCCATATGGGATAATTCCTTGCACTGCTGCAGAAAAAATATCTAGTAAACTAGCTGTTTTTCTAGGATCGATATCATACTCTTCTGATATATCTTTTGCTAATGGACCTGCTGCAAGGATAGAGATTGTATTATTTGTGGTAGCAGCTGTAATTAGTCCTACTAATGCTGCAATTCCAAACTGTCCACCTTTTTTCCCTTTTACTTTAGCGGTAACTTTTTCTAATAAATAGTCAATTCCACCATAGTATTTCATAAGTCCAACTAAACCAGCAACTACAATTGCAATTATAGCTAGGTTTTCCATCCATCCCATACCTCTTTGTAAAACACCTAATAATTCCACACCATTAAAGCTAGAATTAAGCAACCCAATAATTGAACCCACACCAATACCAATTCCCAGTACAGCCATTACATTAAGTCCTATTAGTGCACTAATTATTATCGCTACATAAGGTAAAATATTTACAAATGAATACTCATAACTCTCTAGATTAACTACATTGAAAGGAACCATTGCTAATATTATTAATGTTACTATTACCGCCGGTAAAACAATAAGAATGTTTGATTTGAATTTATCTCTTAACTCCACATTTTGAGTTCTTGTTGCAGCTATTGTAGTATCTGAAATAAATGATAGATTATCACCAAACATTGCACTACCAACAACTGTTGCTAATACTAAAGCCATACTAATATCTGCTTGATTAGCGATACCAACACCAATTGGTGCTAAAGCTGTAATTGTACCCATTGATGTTCCCATTGAAAATGATAAGATACATCCAATGATAAATATTCCTGGTAAGATCATGTTAGCAGGTAGAACTGTTAATCCTAGGTTAACAATTGAGTTTACCGCTCCCATAGCATCAGCTACAGAATAAAAAGCTCCCGCTAGTATGAATATAACAACCATTAAGATTATTGTTTCTTCACCACCAGCTCTTGTAAATATAGCTACTTTGTCTCCAAAGCTTGTTTTACCACCTTTTTTATCCAATAATAAAGCAAAACCCGATGCAAATATAAATGCTACCAACAATGGCATACTACTAAAATCTTTTGTTATAATTCCTGTACCCATAAATAATACCAAGAACACTATTAATGGTAATAATCCTTTAAAATTACTATTACTATTTTCTTTGTTATTGTTCATGTTTAACCTCTCCTTAATGTTTAGTAGTTTTTAGTCAATTTGAATCAATAAATATTATGTAACTTTTTTTATGCTCTCTGTCCATATCCTTTAAACATTTCCAACATTTTATTTACTTCTTGCGTGTCGAGAATTACAGGTTCACCTATAGATTTTGCTCTATAGTATACCTCAGCACATAGTTCAATCTCTTCTGCTTTGCCAAAAGCACTTGGTAAACTTTTAGCACCTACCAATAATCCATGATTAGCTAAGAATACTGCATTTCTGTCTTTCATAGCTTCAAAAGCATTTTGAGCAAGTTCTTCAGTACTATATGTTGCATATTTAGCGCATCTTACATTTTCACCTCCTGATACTCCTATTAGATAATGAGTTGCTGGCAACTCCCAACGAAGACAAGCTAGTATCGTTGAATATACTGAATGAAGATGTACGACTGAATCTATGTCCTTTCTTTCTTTGTAGAAAATTTTATGCATTGAATATTCTGATGAAGGTCTTTTATCACCATATACAACATTATCTTCTAAATCCATAATAACAATATCTTCAGGTTTCATTTCATAGTAATCAATTCCGCTTGGAGTAATTGCCATTAGTCCTTCTTCTCTCATGAAAATACTAAGATTTCCACCTGAACCTTTAGTTAAATTTCTATCAACCATTTTCTTACCATATTCCACTAGTAATTTTCTTTGTTCTTCAAATTTCATTCTATTAATAACCCCTTTCACATCTGTATATTTAAATCTATTCTATGTCTTTTTCAACAATTATTTTGCAATGTTTAATACTTCTATAATATCCTTTTCTTCTAACTGCTTAAATCTCCCAACGAATCCTGCTTCGCCAACTGCCTTTTTAGCCATTTCCTCAAATCTATCTAATGGAATATTAGCTTCTGTTAATGTAGTTTTTAATCCTAGAGATTTAAAGAACTCTTCAACACATTGTATTCCTTCATTAGAAGCTTCTTCTTTATCAGAATTGGTAACTCCAAACACTCTAGTTGCTAATTGATTGAATCTGTCTATATCTTGATCTTTAACGTATTTCATCCATGCTGGATATATAATTGCCATTCCACCACCATGAGTAATATCGTATAAAGCACTAATCTCATGTTCAATTCTATGAGAACCCCAGTCTGAAGCTCTTCCCACATCCATAGTACCATTATGAGCTATTGTTGCTATCCACATGAATTCAGCACAATAATCATAGTTTTTAGGATCTTTTTTTAGTTTTGGTCCTATTTCCAATAATGCTTTCATAGCACCTTCAATCATGTAATCAGTTATAACCACATTTTTAGTAGGTGTAAAATATCTTTCGAATAAATGTGTAAGTGTATCTGCAATTCCACAGGATAACAAATAAGGTGGAATAGTATAACACATTTCTGGATTAAGAATTGCGAATTCAGGCATAATAATTTCTGTGTCAATACCACATTTTAAATTCTCTTCTTCATTAGTAATAATACTACTTTCTGACATTTCAGATCCGGAACCTGGAATAGTAAGTACCACCCCTACTTTTAGAGCTTTTTTTGGAGTAGCTTTTCCTGTGTAGAAATCCCATACATCTCCATCGTATTCAACACCCATAGCTATTGCTTTTGATGAATCTATTGCACTTCCACCACCGATAGCTAAGATGAAATTGATATTTTGTTCTTTACATATCTTAATTCCTTCTTTCACTAGAGATAATCTAGGATTAGGAACTACACCATCCAAAATAACATATTCTATATTATTTTGTTCCAAAGATTTGGTTATTCTATCAAGTATTCCATATTCTTTTAAATAATCTCCACCATAATGTATCAATACCTTTTTACTATATTTGGAAACATGTTTTCCAACTTCATTTTCTCTACCTTTTCCAAAAATAACTCTTGTTGCTATCTTATAATCAAAATTTTGCATGTATTTCACTCCTTAGTTATTCGCAACATACGACTTCTATTTTATGTTTTTTTAGAATTTCAAGATTCTCATCAGACAGTTGTCTATCAACAATTATTACATCTAAATCTTTTATGTTGCATATTTTGTTAACTGCTGGTTTTTCAAACTTTGTATAATCCACTACAAGAAATTTTTTAACTGAATTGGTCAACATTCCTTTTCTAACTCTAGCTTCTAAATTATGATTATCTGTCACACCGAAAAACAAATCTATTGAAGAACAACTAACAAAAGCTTTATCTGCTGAAAGGTTCATTAGACTATCTGTAGTCATATAACCTACATAAGATTTAGTTCTTCTTCTTAGTGTACCTCCTAAACAAATAATTTTTATTAACGAATTATCGGCCAATTCATTTGTTATTTTGATAGAATTAGTTATTACCGTCACTTTTTTCTTGCTTAAGTTTAAGTTTTTTGCTATATAAAGAGCTGTAGTACTACTATCAAGCATAATAGTGTCTCCATCATCTATAAAGCTGACGCTCTTGACACCAATAATTTGCTTTTCTTTTATGTAAATTCGCTCTCTTATCTTAACAGGTACTTCAGTATCCGATGATTCATATAGATAAGCTCCACCACGAACACGCTTAAATTTCATAGTTTTACTCAGTTTTTCTAGATCTCTTCTTATTGTTTCTTCTGATACATCTAACAAATCACTTAACTGGCTTATAACAATACTTCCGTTTTCTTTAAGCAATTCTTCGATTTTTTTCAATCTATCTATAGCTAACATTTTGCATCTCCTTTTGATATATCATAATCCACAAATTTTTCATCTATAGCATAATAATCTTAGCAATAAAGTTAAACCACATTTTCTCACATTTCTTAACTGTTGTTTACATTTTACCACATTATCCAACATTAAGTCAACTACTATATAACATTTTATCTATTATTTTTTAACATGATGTATTAAGACCAATTCTACAAGCATAAAAAGGTCAGCACTTTTACAAAACAAAAAAAAAGGACAGTATTTCTACCATCCGTTTCAATGTAAAATCACAAAATTTTACGCATACCTCTTTATTAATTTTCAACTTCTACAATTTCTTTACTTTCAATCTCTTTTTCGATTCTACCTATGAATTCATCTATAGAAACTGCTCCTTCATCGCCTTTAGCTCTACTTCTAACTGCGACTTTGTTTTCATCTTGCTCTTTTTGACCAACTATAAGAAGATAAGGAACTCTTTCCATTCTTCCTTCTCTAATCTTGTAACCGATTTTTTCAGCTCTTTGGTCAAATTCTACTCTGATTCCTTCAGCTTTCAATCTGTCTACAACTTCACTTGCATATTCATTATATTTATCAGAGATTGGTAATACTTTTACTTGAACTGGTGCAATCCATGTTGGGAAAGCCCCTGCGAATTGCTCAATCAATATACCGATAAATCTTTCAATACTTCCAAGAACAACTCTATGAATCATTACAGGACGATGTTTTTCTCCATCTTTTCCAGTATATTCTAAGTCAAATCTTTCTGGTAATTGGAAGTCAAGCTGGATTGTTCCACACTGCCATGTTCTTCCTATACAGTCTTCAAGATGGAAATCGATCTTAGGACCATAGAATGCTCCATCACCTTCATTAACAACATAGTCAAGACCGTTTTCATCAAGCGCCTGTCTTAGTGCCTCAGTAGCCATTTCCCAATCTTCATCTTTACCCATGCTATCTTCTGGTCTAGTGGATAACTCCATATGGTATTTGAATCCAAATACTTTGTAGACTTCGTCTATCAAATTGATAACTCCAAGGATTTCATCTTTTATCTGCTCAGGTAACATAAATATATGAGCATCATCTTGTGTGAAGTTTCTAACACGCATAAGGCCATGTAATGCTCCAGACATTTCATGTCTATGAACAAGTCCTAACTCACCAATTCTTAGTGGTAGATCTCTGTAAGAGTGCATCTTATTCTTATAAACCAACATACCTCCTGGACAGTTCATAGGTTTTACAGCAAAAACTTGCTCATCTATCTCAGTAGTATACATGTTTTCTCTATAATGATCCCAATGTCCCGAACGAATCCATAAATCTCTATTTAAGATAATAGGTGTTGATATTTCCTCATAACCTGCTCTGTTATGAACTTCTCTCCAATAATCGATTAATGTATTTCTAAGTACCATTCCTTTTGGTAAGAAGAATGGGAAACCAGGTCCATCATCGAACATAGCAAATAATTCAAGCTCTTTTCCTAATTTTCTATGGTCTCTTTTCTTAGCTTCCTCTAGCTTTTGAATATATTCATCAAGTTCAGCCTTTTTATTGAAAGAAGTACCATATATTCTAGATAACATTTTGTTTTTTTCATCACCACGCCAGTAAGCTCCTGCTACAGATAATAATTTAAAAGCCTTTACAGGTTTTGTAGTCATAAGGTGAGGTCCAGCACAAAGGTCTACAAATTCTCCTTGTTCATAGAAAGATATTACAGCATCTTTATCTAAATCTTCAATAAGTTCCACTTTGTAATCTTCGCCTTTTTCTTTCATGAACTTAATTGCTTCTTCTCTAGGCAATTCAAATCTTTTAATTTGAAGATTCTCTTTAGCTATTTTTTTCATTTCTTTCTCAATTGCTTCCAGATCTTCATTTGTAAAAGGTGTTTCCTTGTCAAAGTCATAGTAGTATCCATTTTCGATTGATGGACCTATCGCTAATTTAACTTCTGGGAAAAGTCTTTTTACAGCTTGTGATAGGATATGTGCTGTTGTATGTCTAAAAGCACTTTTACCTGCGTCATCGTTGAATGTCAATATATTGAGGTCAACATCTTTATCTATTACATATCTAAGGTCTACAACCTCTCCATCTACTTCTCCTGCACAAGCTACTCTTGCAAGACCTGCACTAATATCATTGGCTATGTCAATAACTGACATTCCATTTTCATATTCTTTTTTTGAACCATCTTTCAAAGTAATAATCATTACCATTTCTCCTCTCTAATCGATTTAAGCGTATTTAGAATCTACATCAATGATATGATGTACTATCCAGTCAACCAAAAAAGTCAACATGTTATTAATATACTCGTATTGATTCTCATCAAAATCAGTTTCTTTGAATTTTTCCAGTTTCTTAACAAACATTTTGTGTTCCACCTGATGTACCAGAAAATCATCCTTGTCATATCCATTATTCTGCATGTATATTTCTTCGTAATCAAAATGATATACCGTGTAGTCCACCAATTCATTAAGTATTTCCATAAACTCATCGTAACAATCTATTCCTTCACGGATATCCTTCGTGAGTTCACTAACCTTATCAGCTATTTCAAATAAATGTCTGTGCTGATTATCGATTTCTTCAATCCCTAGATTGTAGTTATCTTTCCATTCTAACATCAATAACACCTCCATATTCTTATTGTGTCAAAATACTGAGCTGTCTTTAATTTGATTCTAAGAATAAACACTATCCACATATGGACTGTCATATGCTTCTAATATATATTCACTTATAATATAAAAAACTCGCCTCCTTACTACACTTATTGTAGTAAGGGACGAGATTATATACTATTCCCGCGGTTCCACCCTTATTGTTTCAAGAAACCACTTATATATGATTATAACGTAATCAACGGACTTAATTAGAGCCACTCAGAGGTAGTCTTCAAATGCTTCCATATAAAAGCCTCTCAACATATGGCTTTCTCTCTGTATACTTTCCCATCCTACTCATCTCTTCACAGTGTTTAAAAAGTTTGTTGATATAATTATATCATTCACTAATAGTTTGTCAACAATAAAGTAGACTAAATATCAAAATCCTTAGAAAAATTGACGTTATTCTTCTTCAGCTTTTTTTATCCCAGATTTCAACATATCAATTTCAATATCTTTTAGCTTGAAAAACAATAAAATTAATTAGAATACTGTATCTTTTATTACAGCAAAAAATTCTCTGACATAATAGTGTGGAATTATTGGTAATAAAGTTTTTGCTGGAACTCCTTGTACATCATTAAAATATTTTTCTGCAATCTTTTTGGCTCTATAAACGTGGTAATTACTTGTTATTATTGTTATAGAAGCATTATCTTTTTCATTATTGATAATATCAAAACTATATTTGAGATTTTCCTGTGTACTTGACGATTGGTCTTCCTTGATTAACCTATCTTCATCAATACCCTTATCTATAAGATATCTCTTCATAGCTTCTGCTTCAGTTATATCTTCACTTGGTCCTTGACCTCCAGATAATATCACCTTGCAATTATTGCCTTTAATATACTCATACGCCGCTTCAAGCCTATTGGACAGAGTAAGCGAAACCGTTGTACCTCTAACAGCAGCACCTAGTACTATAGCATAATCTGTTTCTTCATAGCTTTCCTTTCTCATACTATCTCTTACGATAAAAGATTCAAATATCAAAAACACTACCAGTAAAATAATAATAAATAGAAATACCGCTACCCTAATTACTTTTGGAACATTTAACTTAACGGTATCATAGTTCTTGAATATAAAATGAAGTATGAAACATATTACACAAACTAATATCCAAAAAAATGAAAACCCAGCACCAGCATTATAAGCAGTCAAATATAAAAAGTATAATATACTAAAACACCCTAGCAGCAACGAAAAAGCAGCTAATATACCCATTGGTTCTCCCTCCTTATTAATCATTTCATCCCCATCAACATTATAAGTTAGCTTCTAGCATACTTTAATAGAGATTTTAATTCATCTACTGTAAAATAATATTTTTTATTACAGAAATGACAATTCAATTCTATTGTCTTACCCTCATCAATCATTTCGTTAATATCTTTGCTACCAATACTAATTAGAGCTTTCTCTACTCTCTCTTTAGTACAATTACAGAAAAACCTAGTAGGTTTTGTCTCTAGAATTTTTGGCTCCATACCTTCCAATAACATATTTATTACTTGTTCAGGTGTTTTTCCTTCGCTCATCAATTCAGTTATAGACGGCATTTTGCTTATTCTCTCTTCAAGTTTATTAATTACTTCTTCATCTGCATTTGGAAGAAGCTGAATAATGAATCCTCCACTATGCTTTATACTATAATCTCTATCTACCAGTACACCAAGTCCCACCGCTGATGGCACCTGTTCGGAAGTTGCAAAATAATAAGTCAAATCTTCCGCAATTTCTCCTGATACTAAATGTGTTTGTCCCACATATGGATCTTTTAGTCCAATGTCCTTTATGATATTCAAAATCCCGTTTCCTAGAGCTTTTGAAACATCAAGTTTTCCATTTTCTTTTAATGGTAGATCAACAATTGGATCATAAGGATAACCTTTTACATTGGCATTTGCATCTGATGTAACTACCAAACCCTTTATTGGTCCATCTCCACGTATTTGAAGAGTAATAAGGTCATTATCATTTTTTAACATACTACCCATCATTGATGCAGCTGTCATAAGCCTTCCTAATGCAGCTGATACTACTGGCGAAGTATTATGTTTATCTCTTGCCATTTCAACCATATTTGTCGTAACTGCTGCAAATGCTCTTATTTGATTATCACAAGCTGTAGCTCTAACAATATAATCTTTCATATTAAACTCCTTTTATGTTTGTTTTCCTTGTTCTCTAGCTATAAAATATACTCTTTCGCTAGTATGCGTTGGTAACTCTAAAGTAAAAGCATCAAAACAATTAATATATTCAAGTCCTGATTTTATTATTAACTGTTTTACCTTATCCAAATCATACATTTTTTGATAATGGGTTTCAGTGTATCTATTATAATGATTGTTTTCATCTTTTATAAATAAGGTTAAGTCATATTCATTAATCTCATCTTCTTCATAATAATAGTTGTCCCATATATAAGCACTATCTTCACTAGTTTCAGCAAATGTATTATCACTTAAAACATTATTATATTTGTAATAAGTATTTAAATCGAAAATAAATAAACCCTTAGGGTCTAAATAATTATTTGCAAGCTTAAAAACTTTCAACAGATCATCTTCGTCTACGATATAATTAATACTATCGCAAATACTTATAATACAATCAACTGTACCATATAATTCAAATTCTCTCATATCCTGTAGTAGATAAAGTATATCACTATTGTTTTGTCTAGCTTTTTCTTTAGCCACACTCAACATGTCACTTGAATTATCTACTCCTATCATATCTATACCTTTATCTGCTAATAATTGTGTAACATTACCTGTTCCACAACCTAGATCAAGAACCAATTTAGGTTTTTTATAATAATATTTCTCAATAATTCGCAATATATAATCCACCCAATCATCATAGGGCACATTATCCATATATCTATCGTAAACCATAGCAAATGTATTATAACTTGACATTCTTGCACCTTCCTAATTAACGCTATTTAAACACTATGCTTTTCCATTATAAATATTATCTAAATGTAAGTCAAGAATAGTAGCATTGGAATTTGGAGAACAAGATTAGAAATTCATTAAAACAACTATTTTACATAAATTTAATATGTTTTAATAAGACAAAAAATAAACATGTGAATATATAATATATCTACATGTTTATTTCATTAAAATAACTTCGGAAAATTTAACTGTCTTATCTATAAACTACGTATCTATTTTACAGTTACTGTAGCAATAACTATAACCTCAAATCCATTAACATAACCTTTTACTTGGAAAGTTCCTACTTGTAAGTAATTTTCTCTTTCAATACCCTCCCATGCAATAGGTAAATCCATTACACTATCATCACTTAACTTAGTTGGTAATTCTGCTGGAAGTACTGGCGTATAACCTACGTTAGTTTCTATAGCTATTGGGTCTGCTTCTATAATAGTAACTTCTTCTCTATACACTTCTATTTCAGCAATACTTGCCCATCCGCCATGACCTTCAAGAGCTTCAAGCTTAACATATCTAGCACTTGTTGGGTCAAAACTTACCGATTTCTTGTTAGCATTAACCTCCCAATTACCTTCTGCTATTTTAGTGTAATCCACTCCATCATCAGATACATATAATCTATATTGAGATATAATTCCATTTAATTGGCTACTCCTTGGCTGTACTTCTACTTTATCAATCATATAATTATCATTAAGATTTAGTGTAATTGCTTGTGGAAGAGGATCTGATAGATCCCATTTTGTATGCCATAGAGTTCCTATATCTCCATCAATAGCATTACATGCTGGTTCCCAACCTTCTTCACTTGTTGCTGTTGCAGTCATATTGGATTGTGCAACCTTACTAAGATCAACTGGTGTTATCTCTGTTGGCTCAGCTGGCAGATAATCTATTTCTCTTATTACAAGATTATCTAATACAAAATCTTTGGAATTTCCAACAACGCACTTAATTCCAATAAAACTATTTCCTGAATCGGAAGCTTGAAATGACTTTTTGAATTCTTTTGGTTCGTCAGCGAATTTGATAGGTTTTCTATATACTTCTTCTGTACCATCTCCGATTACGAATTCATAAGCATCATCAGCATTTGCTTCATATTGGAAAGTAACTTCATAGCACTGTCCTTCAATAAATCTTAGATTTTGTGGTATTGTTTGATATACTAGGCCAGTTGATTCTTTATGTGCTTTTAATGACCAAATACCATCAATGACATCATCGATTTCTTTACCGTTCCATCCTTTTTGAGTATATGGAGCATGAAGCTCTGATAGATGAGTTCTTGGGTCATTAGTTCCTCCTGCTGCACCTTTAACAAATGGATATATACCTTGAACTATATTCTCAAAATCCTCTGCAAAATATACATCATCAGCTTTAGTAACTCTTTCGGTCTTAACGATACGCAAATCATCGAATACTACTGTATCTATTCCCTCATCTACTTTTACATATATTGTGGCAGAATCATCTCCTGCTGGTACGTCAAACAAGACTCTCATTCTCTGCATATTCGTATTGTTTTTCGAATCAGCTGATATATAATTTTGGGCTATGGAACTATCTGTATAATTAGAAACATCTGTACCATCAGTTGTTATTGCTCCAATAGATGCACGTCTATTTCCTTTTACTTCTACATATACAGATGCAGCATATGTTCCCTCTGATAATCCCGTGATTTCTTGACTTATAGTCGCTCCATTGCCACCATCTACTACTAATTCGTATTGTGAATTGTAATTACGCTCTACACTTACTCCTTCACCTGTTACTGTATAGCTATCTAAATTACCATTATTAAAACCAGGATCATTAATTAATGTTCCCTCTCCAAAATTGACATCTTCTGTTATATCTACTTCTTCTTTATATACTACGTAAGGCGTAGATGCTTCAGCTGTTATAGTAACCACTCCATCAACAACCTGTAGATCTTCAATAAATTGTTTTCCTTGGTCAGTAAGTTTATATAACTTAACTGTGTCTAGTTCTTGGTAGCTTAATGGTAATGTCCAAGCACTTGTTCCACCTAATTTATTGTAGTGATATAATTTATCTTCTGTTTTAGGCTCCCATGGTAATAGATATTTATCTCCTTCAAGAACCTTAATACCATCTTTAGTTATAACTTTATTGCCAGTCTTGTTGCTTACACTGACATTGTTAGTTAAGTTAATAGTATCATCGTCCCATTTCATTATTTGGAAATGTTGTAGAAACTTAGTAGGCATATTAGTTTCAAATACCATTCTTATAGCCTCATCAAAGTTTTTGTGTCCTTGCCATCCTTCATAATCAGCTACCTCTGCTCCTCCAAGTAGCTCATTACGTGCAATCCATGTATCTTTTTGATGATTACGTATGAATCTAGCAATTTGACTATTAAAACCTTTGATATTTTTTCCACCATAATTATATTCTACAGCCCAATGATACCAAATTGAATCTTCTTCTAGAGTATTAGGGAATTCAGTTGTCATTGCCCAACCAAGAGAATTAACTTCTCTAGCTAACCTTCTTCCATTCCATCCATTTTCATACCAAGCATCTGCGTATATGAAATCAAGATTAGGAACTTCTTCCTTTAATGCTTTAAATCTATTCAGACGGTTATCAGTTGTAGCTTCTCTTCTCATTGTAGGCTTATCAAAATCAAATGATGCATCTAACCAATCCCATCCACGTTTATCAAGATTAACTAACTCATTATCAAATGCATATGCTTCTGGATGTGCACCTGTTGCAGATATATGAACTCCGAAGAATCCATTATATTTATGTCCTTTATCAACTAATGTATTCATATCTTCCGCTCCACCTTGACGTATTCCAATGTGTCCTGCATAATCAGGGTGAGCTGAATCATGTCCTTCTGATTGATATCCTTTCAATTCAACAAATTGTCCAAGTCCGTCAGTTGCAAGATATAATCTCTTAGTCTCATCAAGAGTTTTTAGAAATGGGTTAGTTGCTTGACTTGCAAAATTAAATGGAATTCTATGTATCAATAGATTAGGTACCATTTCACTTCCTTGTGGATTATTCATTATTTCACGAAATGCAACTGCGGCATCCTGCCAGTCAACACTATCATCATTATTGATATTACCTGTAATAACGACTTTTGCACTTGGTAATGGTTCTGTATCATCAATTTTCTCTGGTCTATACAACCAAGAAGTACTCCATAATGAAGTAACATAATAGTCATCTTTTCTTACACTTTGTTTATAGATACGATCATTATCTGTATCTATACTGTAATCAGGTATTGCATTAGTCCATATTGTTGCTGCCAATTCATCAGTATTAAGAATTGCATACATATAATTTACCGGAGCATTATCTATACTACTATCATTCTCTAATGATGTAAAAATATCACCACTTCCATCTACAGCAGTATACATACGTGAACCTGCAAATGCAGCACCTTTTTGATTGCTATGTACTGATAATAAGCTATGATTAGGTATTTCTATATCATTTACTAAAGTATCTCCATTTTCATCAATATTAGTTATATCAAAAAATAGCTTGTTATCTACAACTTCCAACTTAGCAGTTATTGAGACATCAATATCCGCTATATCAAGAACATATTCTGCTTCATTATCATCACTTTTATTAAACCCAACTTCTGGATGATACATTGTTCCATTAATCTTAATACTATCTAATGTCTCTTCTTGACCATACATTATTTCTCCAGTAGCCATTTGATATTTTTCGATTCTAGGAAAATTCATATCTACAAAAACGGTCATTCGAGTAGAAGAGATAGTAGTCAAATTACTATCAATATCCTCAACCCCATTAGTATAAGAATGTTGCTGTTCATCATTATTAGTAATTTCTTGTGCTGATACTTGTATTGAACCAAAAACTTGCAGTGACATAAATACAAAAGATAATATTACTACTTGTACACCTCTAAATTTACTTTTTTTCCTCATATACCTTTCCTCCTTGGTTTAAATGAAATATAAATAATTAATCAACTTCCCCTCTTCAATATTTCATGCGGTATAGGAAAGTTGAGATAATCACTTCTCTAAATATTGAACCACTTACTCTCCATAGGATTAAGTTCTATCTCTATAGAATCATTTACTCTTTCTTTGTATACAATTGTTTTTTGTATTTTGTCTGAATTATTAATTACTATATACTTCCCTGCTTCTTTGTAACAAGCACACTCTGTATGGATGTTATCAGTAGTCCATTTATATTCTATATCCCCATTCCCAGTAACCCAATATATACTACGATGTAATAAATCAACGTTTTCATCACTATATGGTAATCCGGACATATATACACTTCTTCCCTTACCATATGTATTAACAGCTAAATTAATATCCCCTTCGTCCATTGTAAGAATTTCTGTATTTTCACTAGCACTTCTAATCCATTTTATTCCTTCACCACAATCAAATGTATTATTATCCTGTAGGATAAAGTGTCCATCAGTCAATTCATCATAGTTGGTATAACTTAGAGTATATCCTGTCTCTTTGTCAACACCTAATACATCTGATAATTGGAAATAACATCCTTGCCTTTGATAAGCAGTAGGTTCACCTATTCCAATGAATCCTCCACCATCATAAACCCATTTTCTTAATTTCACCAATAGTTCTTCTTGTGCCCAGTATTCTCCACCGCTCCAAGAAGTTCCAGCATCACCGGCATTGATAATAACCCCTATATCATCGCTGATGTCTTTTTCTATAATGTCATCAAAACTTATAAACTCTACATCTACAGCCATGCCACTCAAACACTCTATAACACCCACATATGAATATATTTTTTTATACCATAACGCATGTGCTACTTGATTAGTCTGCCATTTTCTAAGATTCCCCCATGCATTTAAGATAGCTACTTTAAATGGTGCTACATAAGGTTTTTTATTATCCATGTTGTTATGTATTTCTCTGAACTCGTCACATATTGCTTCTATTCTACTGACGAACTCAGGAAACTTAAGTGCAAGACTTAGATAACCACCATAACCCATCCTATCAACAGGATTTCTCAATAAGGCTCTCCTAGCCGCTAGCCATATTTCATTAGTTTCTTTCATTACGTCATTACCTTCATAGAATGTATCTGGGAAAAAATAAGGCAAGAATCTTCCCTCAGTGTATTCTACATTAGGAATATCTGCTATCATACGTAAAGTAGTCCCATTTCCTACAGATCCTACTACTGCATCAAGTCCTATAGATTCAAAATATTTTCCATAAGGTTCTGTTCCAATCCAATTATCCCCTAAAAACATCATGGCTTCTTTTCCATACTTATGAGTTAGAGCTACACATTCGTGAGCTAATTCTGATACAAATTTCTGTTGGAAATCTATGTAATCTCTAAAAACTTGTTTTGGTATTCTAAAAGGAGTATTATAATATCCTTCATCCACTATATCTTCTTGTGATATTTTATAACCTTTTTCCTCTTCAAAAGCTTTCAAAGCTTCTGGACTGACACTAGAACTGTAACCGAACCAGTCAACGAATTTTTCTTTAGCCATTTCATTGAATATTAATGTAAAATGGTAGAAAAAAGTTGTAAATCTAACTACATCTACATCTTTATTCTCTTTCAACCATTTTTCAAGATACTCAAGAACGTGTTCTTTTGTTTCATCGTGCCTGACATCATAAGGAATCTCATGAGGCTTAGTCCAATTATTGGTTATATGATTATACATCTGTGTACTATCCCATACCTGAAATGCGAAAAAGCTTACAGTATATGTATGAAACAAAATTGGTTGATTAATAATAACTCTGTCATTATCTGAATCATACTCCCACTTGGAAGAATGTAGTACTTTTCCTGTAGTTCTGTCAATAACCTCCCACCATTTTTTTGGATCATTGTTATAATTAACTTTAAATTGTTCTTCAAAAAATCCATTCATTATATTGATTGTTAGAGGTTTATTGACAGCAGTAATACGCTTAGTCATCAATGAAACCTGCTGAACTTGTTCTTCATGTGCTCTAGCCCATTCTTGATCTGACCTTGTTGGGAAATATGATGAATATACTTTCATATGAGAATCTTTAATTCCAGCTATTAATTCTGTACCATCACTATTACGTACTGCATCTGCTCCCCATCTATCCAATAACTTAATTATTTCCTGCTCTATTCCTTTTTCAATAGGTAATGTAACCCTTCCTTTTGTCTTCATCTTAAGCTGCCTCCTTATTCTTTCACTGCTCCAGCTACTATACCATCAAATATGTATTTCTGGAAAATAATATATAATGTTACTGTAGGTATCATTACAATGATTACAGCAGCACTTAATTGAGGCCATGCCCCACTTCTCTGGCTGGCAAAACTCATTAGCATAGTTGTCAATGTACGTTTACCTTCTGAAGGCATATACAAATATGGAATATACATATCATTCATTACTTCAACTGCCTTAAGAATTCCTAATGTAGCAGTAGCTGGTACAACCATTGGGAATATGACTTTTCTATATATAGTAAAGTATGAAGCTCCATCAATCATAGCACTTTCATCGATACTTAGAGGTATCTGGTTCATGAATTGCATATATATATATATCTGCATCAAATCAGTACCGATATATATTACTATAGGTGCTAATAGCGTATCGTAAATACCTACTTTTGATATTATTCCGAACCTTGCGATTTCAGTAACAAAACCTGGTACAAGCATACCCATCAAGAAAATCAAATAATACATTTTCTTCAATTTGAAATCAAAGCGACTCAATATATAGGCTATCATCGTGGATAAAATAGCATTGATTACTACAGAAACCGTTACTAGAATAAGTGAATTCTTAAGTCCTGTGAAAACATTACCTTTTTCGAATACGAATTTGAAATTATCCCAGAAAAACTGAGTTGGAGGTTTCAACGGGAATTCTGAACCGATTTGAAATTGTGTTTTGAATGCTGCAAATATTGTAACCAATATTGGTAAGAAAACGATTAAAGTAATTACTAAGAAAAATAATAATTTTATCGCTTCTACAATCCCTTTCTTAGCTTTATATTTATTAGTGTTTTTCATGTAATCACCTCTTCTCCGATATTATCTTCTTCTGTATAGTACTTAAAATCACTATCATAACCAATAAAACAACTGCCATAGCTGAAGCCTTACCAAAATGACTGTATTTGAATGCTTGTTGTATTGTATATAGCGTGAATGTTGTACTTGATGTTCCTGGACCACCACTTGTCATTACAAATGGAATATCGAATATCATTAAAGCTCCTCTGACATTCAAGAACAAAATAATCTCTATTACAGTTCTGATATTAGGTATTACAATCTTTGAAAATACCTTGAAAGAACTAGCTCCATCAACTCTAGCAGCTTCTAACATTTCTTTTGAAATGGATTGAATACCTGCTAAGAACAATATGATATGGATACCACAGAAACGCCATATGGATACAGCTGATAATGAAAAATTAACTGTTTCCTCACTACTGATCCATTTTACTGGGTTAGCACCAAATAATGCTAGAATCTCATTTAGTACACCACCTTGGGAGCTATAAAGAAATGAAAACATATATGCTACGGCAACACCATTAATTATATATGGTAAAAAAACAATTCCTTTGAACGTTTTTGAGAATCTAACTTTATCATCTAACAAGAAAGCTATAAACATCTCAATAGGAATAAACATCAAGTGAATCACAAAATAAATTCCATTATTCCTAAGACTGACCCAAACGTCATTATCTTTGAAAACATCTATATAATTATTAGTTCCTACAAATCCTATTGTCTTACTCATACCATCCCAATCTGTAAAACTCAAATAGAAAAGTTTAAACAGAGGATATATTACGAATAGTGCCAATAAAATAGTAGGTATAATTAAAAAGCTTACTATTATAATATTTTTTTGTCTATTTCTATTATCGAACATCTATATTCATCCCCTCTAAAAGGTACTTTTTAACTAGTTATTGTTTAAATAAAGCTTTGGAAGAAAATTGATTATATCTTCTTTCAAAGCTTTGATTTACTAACTTAAATAAGCATTTACTTAATATCCAACTTATTTATTTCTTGCCGCTTTCCATTTCTTATTCATATCACCCATCATTTTCTCTAAATCTTTGCCACTTAACATTTCTTGACCCATACCTTTCATATCAAAGCTGATAGTATCTGCTATTCTCTTATATTCTTCATTTCCTGCATCGTATACAACATATTCTAGATCTATATCTTCAAAAGCTTCATTGAAGAACGGTATATCTGCACTTACGCCTTTCATAGTAGATAATTGTTGTGTATAATCTATATATTCTTTATAATAGTCACTCATAAAGAACCAGTTGATAAATTCTTTTGATTCTTCTATATGTTTGCTTGTCTTAGGAGTACCCATGAATCCTTCTGCAGTTGTAATAACATTTAATGGTTGTTCCTTGGAATCATTAACAGGAAGTATAAATATTCCCAATTCCTCTTCTTTTTTACCACCCATAGTATCATATTCTTGTGCGAACCATTGTCCTGCTGCTAACATTGCTCCTTGACCTGCTAAGAACATAGCTTTTTGTTGGTCCCATCCATATCCAAGAGGATCATCACCACATACTTCTGAGTCGTATAGATTTTTAATCTTAGTATATGCTGTATAGAAAGGTTCACCTTCAGTAAAAGGTTCATCTTTACTAGCCATCACATTAAGATATTTTCCATCATTAGCTTCCAATAATGGCATATATTCATTAAATGGATAAGTAGTCCAAGAATCTTTTCCTCCAAGTAGTAACGGTATATATTCACCTTTTTCTTTTATTGTTTTAGCAGTATCAACAAATTCATCCCATGTACGAGGAATGTCTAAGTCATATTTTTCAAATATGTCTTTTCTATAATAGACAAATTCATTAAATGAACCTTGTGGAATACCTATAACATTTCCATCCAAAGCACAATCTGTAGCTATATTATTGTTTTTAGTTGCTTCAAGGTCATTTAATGGTACCATTATATCTTTATATGTAAGTAGATTACTTGCTCTTACTAAGAATACATCTGGCAACTGATTAGCTGAGTTTCTTATTTTCATAGTATTGTCATATTCTGTCGGTTGAATCTGCTCTACCTTAATAGTTACGTTAGGATATTCTTTTTTGTAAGCTTCGCTTACGTTATTGATTTCTGTCAAGTACTCGTATCCCACTTCATTCCATGATACAAAAGTTAAAGTTACAGGTTTTTTGTCCTCACTGGCATCTTTATTTTCTTTACTTTCTTCTGAAGCTTCTTTTGAAACTTCTTGTGATACTTCTTTTTCCTTTTTATCTTCCTTTTTCTGGCAACCTACCCCTAGGATACCTATTATTAAGGTTACACATAATAAGACGCTTACTCTTTTAAATAATTTCATTCATGTTCCCTCCTATAATTTATATACTTTTAATTACATTAGTTGTAATCTCTATGTATATAATACATTATTGTTTTGTTGTTTTTAATGATTTATGGTAGGTTGTTCATGATGTTTTTTGTGCAATTATTTATTTTATATTAATTTATCGAAAATGCAATTAACATTTTCATGATATTTAATGCTTTTCATGATGTTTTTTTGTTATATCTAATATATCATGATTTTTTATATTGTTTCGGACTCATACCTACTATTTTCTTGAAAGTTCTGCTGAAGTGTTCTACATTAGCATAACCTACACAATAACATATTTCATAGATCTTCATATCTGTATCACCAAGTAGTTCTTTCGCCTTCTCTATTCTTTTTTTGGTTAAGTATTCGGTAAAAGTCAATTTAAGATCTTTAGCAAATATTTTGCTAAAATAAGCCTCGCTAAGATGTACGTACTCACATACATTCTTGAATGTGATTTTCTCCTTATAATGTTTTTCTATAAATTGTTTTGCTTTTTTAGTGGATTGACTTATTTCCTGATATTTATCTTCTTGTAGATAATTGATGATCTCTTCTATTATACTTTTAATCCAATTATTTACTTCTTCTACAGTTTCATATGATTTTATATGTTCATAGAAATTCACTTTTTCATTAGGAAGCCTATAATCTTTGTCAATATCGTTCATATATTGTGAAATCAAGAAGAATAGTTCCATGTAAGAAGTTATGATGTCATTTATTTTTCTGACTTTGAACTTGCTTATACTATAAAATATCTTATCTAATTCATGATTTACAGATTCCTTGTCAAGTCGATTCAGTGCATTTATTAGATTTCTTTCTTGACCTATAATGCTATGCCTATTACTTTCTTTCACATATACGGAATCTTTAGGGTAGATATTTTTCCCTTTACCTAATAAAAATCTTAGCTGAGAATTCTTTTTTGCTTGTTTATAAGAAATAGGTATATAATCATATCCGTTTTTTGTTTCACTGATACCAATACTTATATTAATATTGACTCCGTTAAAAAGTACATGTCGTACAGCTTCTAACGCTTCTTCTATATGCTTATTGATTTTACTGATATTATTTGTTCTGTCTGATAGAATCACTACATACTCACTTGAAGATATTGCTACTACTTCTCCATATTGTAATTTGATTAATACTTGATCTATCGCCCTTAGTACACTTCTCTCAAAGTCATTGATACTATTACTATACCTTTTACTAATCTGTTGGTAATTATCTATTAGAATACAGCATACAGTCATATTATTACTTATTAATTTCAATTTATAAGTAGCTATTTGTTGTTTTAGATTATATTTCTCACCATCATTTAATAAACTTTTTATGTATTTATCTTTATCTTTATTAATTATATTGTTGTTTTTATTAATATTATCATGTTTTTTTATTACATTAATAATTAACTCTAGAACTTGTTCAGGTTCCATCTCCCTTTTTAAAATATAATCAGTTACCCCATATTTAAAAGCTTGACGAACTAGATTGAAATCATCATATGCACTAAGTACTATGATTGAAGGATTAATATTCATTTTTCTAATTTCTTCAATCAATTTCAATCCATCCATAACAGGCATGTTTATATCAGTTATCACTACATCTACATCCATATTGTTTTTAATGATTTCCAATGCCTTTTTCCCATTAGGTGCTTCTAAACTCATATCAATGTTATGTTTTTCCCATTCAATTAATGTCTTTAATGCAAACCTGAATATGGGTTCATCTTCTACTAATAATATCTTATACATTTACTTTTCCTCTCCTTCTCCTATAATCGGAAGTGTCACCGTAACTTTAGTGTATCTCATATATTCACTTTTTATTGTAATACCATATCTTTCCCCATGATTTAATTTAATTCTTCTCATCACATTATATACCCCTATGTGATTAAAGCTTTTTTTATCTTCACTTCTTTGATTATTAATTATGTCATGTATTCTTTCTTTCTCAATTCCGATACCATTATCTTCTATATCAAATATTAAATAATCCTCTTTTATATATCCACTAACCTTAATGATACCTTTTCTATCTACTTTACTTAATCCATGATGTATAGCGTTTTCTATTAGAGGCTGTAATGTAAGTTTTATCATATGCAAAGATTTGATTTCATCACTAATATCATATGCCACAGTGAATAATTCATCAAATCTGACTTTCATTATGTATAGATAATTATTGAGATACTCAAGTTCTTGATTAACCGTAACTAAAGAATTGTTTTGCTTGAATAAAGCAGATAATAGATTCATGAAAGCATCTGTCATATTTTTTATCCCATCAACTTTTGCTATCATAGCCATTAACCTTATGGATGTCAAAGTATTATATATGAAATGCGGTTGAATCTGGGCTTGCAATGCTTTTATCTCTTCTTTGCTTTTTTCTTTTTCTTGTATGTCTCTTTCAATCATTAATTTATTTATTTCAGATACCATTATATTAAAAGATTCACCCATCTCAACTATCTCAAGACTACCTTCCACAACTATTCTGTCATCAAAATTACCTTTTTGAACACTTTTCATCTTACTTATTAATTGTTTTATAGGTGAGACTATATCTTTTATAAAGAAAACAGCAAAAATAACAAACAAACAAACGATAACAACATATATTAATACAAAATACAGCATAACCTGATTCATTTCACTTGTCAGCAAGTTATAGTCAATAATATTGACCATCAGCCATTTTTTATTATTAGTGAAATAAGTATATACCATACTTTTTTTGTTGTTGAACAATATATTATTATAGCTTTTTTCTATATAGTCTTTATTAAATAAATTATATTCTTTTATATCCTCTTTTGAAAAAGCACTATTAGAAGCTACTATAATATCATTATCTTTATTTATAAGTAAACCTGTTCCCATTCTATGATTTTGAAATTTTGCATATATAGTATCTATACTTTTAGGCATAAACACAAAACAAACAACTTCCACTTGATTCTGGTCTCCTAATATATCCGGACTCATAGTAAATAATAATTGCTTCTGGCTTAATCCAGTATTGATCATTTCATTGGTTCCTTCAGGCATTATGATCCTACCTCTGTTTTGTATAGCTTTCTTATACCAAGATTCTTTTCTGACTGTTTCTTCATTCTCTTTCAATGGACTCTTAAAATAATAATGTCCTCCACCTTTGTAAAAGAAAATAACCGAATATATGTCATCAGAGCAATTAATTAATGAATTGATTTTTGAATTGATTTGATTAGATAAGTCTAAACGATAACCCTTAGCTTCAGATTGCTTCATCATTGAAACCAAGTTAATTATCTCGGAATCATTTCCTATCATAGCACCTTTTAGAGAAACATTATTAAGTTCATCCTGTATCCTAATTGACATTTGTTCCATTGTTTGCAATACCATTTCCGAATAATGATCCACAAATATATTTTTATAAGCCATATTCAAAAAAAAACTTATTAATAATACAGGTATAACAATTATAATAATAAAATTCAGAAAATACTTTTTAGTAATACTATGCTTCTTAGCATCTTTTTTTCCCATAATTATCCCCCAATTTATCATGGTCATATTCAATCATAAAAAGGCTACGCCTTTCATAAAAATTTTTAAGAAAATAGAAAGTAGTACTATCTTGTTTAATAAAAAATAATGACCATAACAAAAATTTTTTCATTTTGGTCATTATCATTAATTTAATTATAACTTATGTATCACTTTATATTCAATACCCAAATGAACAATTTATTAATTTTTATAATTCCATTTTAATTGACATGTTAATAATAAGAATTATAAATATCACAAACTAAATAGGCTCTGTAGATAAAACAGAACCTATTATGATACAATATTAAATTATGTCATTAAATCAATATTTATTTGTCTTTATGCCATTTCTATGAATTTACGCAAATTAGCTAAACCTAATTCTATACCTTTTAATGGTTCTTCAAGTCCTTCAAATTCAATAGACAAAACACCCTTGTAGCTGTTATTCTTCATTATTCTTAAGCATTGCAGTATAGGAACATCTCCATGACCTATAATAGCGCCTCTTAAATAATTTCCACCTCTTGATAAAAACCAGCCTTCTCCAGGATTAGGTAACATACCCGATTTGATATGAAAATCTTTTGCATGTACATGAAATGCATAAGGCATCAATAGACCTACTGCTTTTTCTGGAGCTTCATCCACACATATAAAGTTTCCCATATCAACAAGTAGCCCAAAATTAGGATGATTGACACCATTAACTAATTTTTCTAACCTATCACTGTCTTGACAGAAATATCCATGATTTTCAACCATAGTCTTTATACCGAATTTCATAGCGTATTCAGTTACTTCCTTACACCCTTTAATTAATCTTGGTAAAGCATCATCAAAAGATTTTGGTCCGTTATAATCATTGGTAAATCCTATGGTAGCATCATGTCTCAATGTTTTCGCTCCAAGTATTCTTGCAACATCAACTTCTTTTTTAACTCTCTCTATCTCAGCATCTAGATCACCATTACTACCATTAATAAAATCAGCACCAATTGTATAGCTTTCTATTTCTATTCCTACTTTTTTACTTTCTTCAAACGCCATTTTTGCAAAAGACTCATTTGTTTCTCCATCTTCTAAAATGAAATTGATGAATTCTATAACGTCAAAACCCATTTCTTTTGCTTTTTTTATTACATCAATCTGTTTTAGCTTACCAGATTGCACTAATCTTATGAAACTGTAAGAACTAACTCCTATTTTCATTCTTCATCACCTATCTTATAATTTTCTCAAGAAACTCTACTGCCTCACGAATATCTTTTTCTGGATTGTTTCCTACTTCTCTTTCAATAGTTAAAAAACCGTTATAACCAATATCCCATAAAGCCTTTATATAATTATCAAAATCAACGTTACCAGCACCTAAAGGTTTTTCTAAGAAATAATCATCGCAATGAAAACCTTCTGGTATTCCTTTTGCAAAACAATCATATATATATTCTGGATCGGATTTCTTCACCATGATACCATCTTTTGCATGTGTATGAACTATATAATCTTTTAATGTATATACACCTTTTACAGGATCATCTCCTGTAACCATAACCAGATTAGCAGGGTCATAATTGACTCTTACTCCTTTACTATCTAGACTATCTAGAAATGTTTTTAGAGTTTCTGCTTTTTCTGGACCTGTTTCAATGGCGAAATATGCCCCTACTTCATCTGCATAATCACCTAATTTTTCGCAAGCTTCCTGCATGATTTTGTATCTAGCATGAGACTTGTCATTTGGTACAACTCCAATATGTGTAGTAACAATATCTGTCTCTAGATCCTTAGCTAAATCCATTATTCTCTTAGATATCTCTATTTTTTCCTTGTTATCCTCTCTAATCGTAAAACCATGACCACCTAAATCACCACATAAGGCAGAAACTGTAAGTCCATTAGATTTTATATAATCAAGTAAATCTTTTCTATCTTGTTTAGTGAGATTATCTGGTGACATATCACCTTTTACAGCATATATCTGAATACCTTGAGCTCCAACTTCTTTTGCTTTTCTAATTCCTTCCTTGACTCCCATTCTAAATGAGTCTACTATAACACCTATTTGATTTTTTCCCATTTCAACTACCTCCTGTTAATATTTATAATTTAACCTCATGTCCTAACTCAGATGATTTATATATAGCATCAAGAATTTTCATGATAGCTACTCCATCTTCTCCTGGATTTCTACACTCTACTTTATTAACTATACAATCAATAAAGTGTGCTGTTTCTCTCTGAAATATTGCAGCGAATTTATTTTTCTCTTCTTGTACAATAGGTCTTTCTTCAACAAAGTAATCATTATGTTCTTTATAGAATTCAAGTTCCGGTTCCATCTTAACACCTGCTTTGTCTCCATAGAGCATTAAATAATTATTATCCTCTTTAGTATGTAAAACCCAACTGGTCTCAATATTCAATGTCATGTCATTATCAAATTTAATCAATGCAGTTGCTGAATCTTCAACATCACAATAAGGATTATTCTTATCATAATCTTTAGCATTATATTTAGTCATGCCTTTTATATATGATTTGATTCCTAGATGATTAAATGTAGATGCTGTCACTGATACTGCCTTTGGTTTGCCTGTCAAATAACTGATCAAATCAATTACATGAACACCTAAATCAATAACAGGTCCCCCTCCTGAACGTTTTTTGTCACAGAACCATCCACCTGGATTTCCCCATTTTCTTATATAACCTGTTTTTGCATAATAGACATTACCTAATTCACCTTTTTCGATGACTTCTCTAATATAATCTGTATTTTTTTCAAATCTCCTTACGAATCCGACCATCAAAAGCCTTTTTGTTTCTTTTGCTGCATCAACCATTGTCTGCGCTTCATCAGCATTCATAGCTAAAGGTTTTTCGCATAAAACATCTTTTCCTGCTCTCATAGCAGCAATACTGATAGGTGCATGAGAATTATTCCAAGTAGTTACACTAACTGCATCTAACTCTTTCATCTTAAGCATCTCATTGTAATCAGTGAAAACATGTTCAATATTATGCTTAACAGCATATTCCTCTGCTTTTTCATTATCCAAATCACAAACTGCTACTATCTCTACATTTGGAAGTTCTTCATAGCCCTGAACATGATATTCACTAATATTTCCTGCCCCTATAATACCTACTTTGACTTTATCCATTTTCCATTCACCTCATAATATTATTACTCAACTTTCGTACCCTAACTCAATGCAAATAAACTATTATGTTTTATTATGACTCATCCATTAGCTTTCTAACATGATATGAAAAAGTTGAGTTGTTATTTTTACATGACCTTAATACTTGTATTTACATTTTCTATTTTGTAGTCTATTATAATACATATATACTAATTCTACTTTAAATCTATTGCTCAAAATTATAACTATATTGCTTACATTTATTAAACTGAAAATATTATGAAAGGTAATTATTTTAAATGGATAAATCATTATTACGTGAAAAAATGACTATGCCTAATCCTGATTTCTGTATGAAACTAACTAAAAATCATTCAAAAGGGGTTAATTCTACTGCTTTTTATACTCATTGGCATAGGGAAATGGAACTATTATACATAATAGAAGGATCTGCTTTGTTTAAGTGTAATGATAAATCATTTGTTGTCAATGAAAAAGACCTAGTAGTAGTAAATTGCAACGAAATTCATTATGGGCAAAATATAACTGAAGATTTGAAATATTACTGTATAATATTAGATCCCCACATTCTAAATAGTAGGATTATAGATTTATGTGATTCAAAATATATTAATCCAATAATTGAAAATAGGATATTATTTAATAGTGTAATAGTTAATGATAATTTGGTGGAAGAATATATCGAATCAATCAATTATGAATATACCAACCGTCAAGTTGGTTTTGAATTAAGTATAAAAGCCTCTTTATATAAGCTCATTGTTCTTTTAATGCGTAATTATATACGAACAGTGCTTACAGATACTCAAGTGAAATATCGTACACTCAATATTGATAGATTCAATGGAATCCTTAAATACATTGAAAATAATTTTACCAATGATTTAACCTTAGAGCATATGAGCGAACAAGCACATATGAGTAAATATCATTTTTGTAGAATGTTCAAGAAGATGACAGGTGATAATGTAACTCACTTTATTAATTCATTACGGATACAAGAAGCGGATAATTTACTTATTAACTCAGATTTATCAATAAGTGAAATAGCTTTTAATGTTGGTTTTAATGATACCAGTTATTTTAGTAGGATATATAAGAATTTCAAGAATACATCTCCATCCAATAGGAGAAAATTGTTTATAGAAAACAAATAGGCTACGCCTAATAAAAGATTTCAAGAAAAATAGAAAGTAGAACTTTCCTATTTTAATTAAAATAACCTTGCTATACACTTGGCAAGGTTATTTACCTGATTTAGAACAATCTATTTTTTAACACTTCGCTTACGTTTAGTCATTAATCCTCCAATTCTGCCTGTTTCTTTGGCAGTCAAGGATTTCCATCCACCAGCAGTTACCTTATCTAATAAACCTAGTTCTTCAGCAATTTCATATTTAAGTTTTTCATTCTCATTAATTACTTTTTTATCTTTACTCTTGCTATTTTCCATATATAACCACCCTTTCTATTTTAATTATGGGGTTATAATAGATATTTTATACAATAATACTAATTTTTATCAACTAAGATAGCTTTATTGATGCTAAAGGAATATAGTATTCTTTCATTTACTTTCTTTCCAGTTATATTTTCAAGAGCTTTTGAATATAATTCCATTTGTTTTTTATATCTTTTTACAAGTGTTTCTTCCTCATTATTCTTTAGATAATCAGTCTTGTAATCAACTAAGATTATCTTGTTGTCTTCAATGAAATAGCAGTCAATGACACCTTGGACTAAAGCTTTTTCGTCAATATCGCAATCTTTATATATCTCTTTTAAAGGAACTCCTAGAACAAATGGTACTTCTCTATATAACATTCCATTTGACTCGGCATCAACCATTCTTTGTAATAAATTACTTGTACTAAAAAGTGATATAGATTTTATTTTTATACTTTTTTTCTCTTTTTCAGTTATTATTTCAGCTTCTTGCAGGCTTTCCAGATATTTAATAATATAATTGTGATCTCCTAGTTTTTTATAATCAATATGCTGCATTACCTTATGGAATGCTGTACCTTTTTCACTGGATGTCAATTCTAGTTTTTCTTCCATGAATCTAGGCTTATATGGTTCAAATTCATTAAACATTTCATCATAGTCTACCATTTCGTCAGGCATACTTTGTTTTTTGATTTCAGATACAGAAATCTTAACGGGTTTTAAAATTGAATCTTTATGAGGATATATCCAATTGAGATTACTATCAAAATACTCTTTGTCATGTTCACTATATTTTTTTGCATAATCCCAATTTGATAAGCTTTCAAATGTTTCATCTTTAACCGTCGCTATATCCTCTTCTCTAGTTAAAATATCATCTTTTGTGAATACCCTTATATTCCATGAGGAACTATGGTTGAATAGTTCTTCTGGTGAACATATGGAAGGATTGGATAATAGATTCCTAATGGATTGACCATCTTTATGTCTTAAAATGGTAGGTATAATAAAATCCAAGTAACAATGTCCTTTTGAAATAATTTGGGGTATTAATAAAGTATCTTCAAAGAATAGATATCTGGATAGTTTTTCAGCTTTTTTACATATATCTTTCAGACTTCCCACTAATATCAATTTTTCTCTAGCTCTCGTAAGAGCAACATATAATATTCTTATTTCTTCTGATAGACTTTCATTCTTGATTTTTCTACTGATAACTGATTTTGGTAAAGTCTTGGTTTCATATCTCATTTCATAGTTAACATATTTAGGTCCTATGCCTATATCTTGATGTAATAATATAGGTTTATTCAAGTCCTGCATATTGAATTGTCTACCCATCCCAGCTATAAAAACTATAGGAAATTCAAGTCCCTTACTCTTATGAATACTCATTATTCTAACCAAGTTTTCACTTTCTCCAAAAACAGTAGCTTCTCCCATATCTATGGAATACTTATGTATCTTTTCTAAATACCTAATGAAATTAAATAACCCTTTATAGCTAGTTGATTCATATTTGATAGCTTTGTCTATAAGTAAATCCAGATTTGCTTGTCTTTGTCTGCCACCTGTCATTACTGAAATATAATTATAAAAATGAGATTTATCGTAAATATCTAAAATAAGTTCATCAAGAGGCATATAAACTGCTTTATTCCTCCATTCTTTCAATTGTTTATTGAACTTATCTAGTTTTCTACTAAGTTCATCTTCATTAATCGTACCAATCATATATTGAGTAAATGCATCGTAGTATTCTCCATCAGGCAGAGCTGCTTTTATTCTTACTAAATCATCAGCTTTCAACCCTACAATAGGTGATCTCAAAACAGCTATTAATGGAATATCTTGTCTTGGATTATCAATTATCTTCAATAACGAAAGTACCGTCTTAACTTCAATAGTGTCAAAATATCCAGATGTAGCATCTGTATAGGCTGGTACATCATAATTGATTAATTCGTTAACAAATGTTTCTGCTAGACTACTTGTTGATCTCATCAATATAACTATGTCTTTAAACATAGCTTTTCGGTACTCTCCTAATTTTTTATCATATATGAAATAAGGGTTTTCTGGATTGACCATCTTTTTTATTCTATCTGCAATTACTTTTGCTTCAAGTATTTCTTTTTCCATTCCTTCTTCTTCCATCATATCCTTATTATCTATAATGACCACTTCTGTTTCTTCTTTAGTTTGTATATTTTCACACGCTTTATAATCTGCTCCAAGATATAAAGCAGCTGACTTGTCGTACACAACATCACCATATGTACTGGACATTATTTGGCTGAATATATAATTGGTACTATCAATAACACCTTTTCTACTTCTAAAATTCTTATGCAGATTAATCTTTTGGTACAAACTTTCTTCTAATGAATAAGTTTCATATTTTTCCATAAACAATTCAGGTTTGGCCAACCTAAATTTATAGATACTTTGTTTTACATCACCAACCATAAACATGTTGGGGTTTTTCGCTAATATCTTAGATACGCTTGTTAAAATGGTTTCTTGTACTAGATTACTGTCTTGATATTCATCTATAAGTATTTCATTGAATTTATCTTGTAATTCAACTGCAGCATCAGATGGTACTTTATTTCCATCTTCATCTTCACCTATTAATATATCTAAAGCAAAATGTTCTATATCATTAAAATCTATAATGTTTTTCTCTGACTTGGCACTTTGGTATTTGTCAATGAATTCTTTTACCAGATTACATAATGTTCTTATAACAGGATAAGTATTGTTTATATCGTTTATTATGCTATCTCCACTCTTATAAAAGAATTCATCTTTCAATTTAGTAAAACCATCTTTTACATCGTCTCTTATGTCTTTGATTCTAGTTTTCAGAACCTCATCTACATCTTTTTTACATCTACCTATAGCACTGAATTTAATATTTATTATTACCTTGGAAATATTTTCAAAAGATGTCCCAAGAGTATCATATACTGTTCTTAAATTTTTTATATCTTGTTTTATTGTATCCAAATATCCTATAGGTCCATTATCAATTAAACATTTTTTTTCGCATTCTTCTAATATTCTAATATACATTGAAATTTCTCTATTCAAAATATTATTAATAATTTTTATCCAAGGAGTGCTGTCAAGGTTGTCTATATTATTAAAATTAAGTTGCTCTGATTTATCTTTTAACCATTTTTCTGGCCAAGGATTGCTAATGGCGAACCTATGTAATTCAAGAATTAATTCTTCAATTTTTTCATCTGATTTCCCTGTTGCATAACTTTCTATGAGATTAGTAAAATCTAAGTTATCTTCTGATTGATATTTTTCTTCTAATAATTCTTTTATAATATCACTCTTAAGAAGAGTCAATTCTGTTTCATCAGCTACTCTAAATGAAGGGTCCAAGTTAATAAGGTGGAAATTATTTTTTATTACATTAAGACAAAAAGCATGTATAGTCATAATATTAGAATTTGGTAACAATGATAGCTGTTTATGTAAATATTTGTTTTCAGGATTATCATCTATTTTTTTTTCTAGTGCTTCTGATATTCTTTCTCTCATTTCTGAAGCAGCTGCATTGGTAAAGGTTACTACTAGGAGACTATCAATACTTACTGGATTTTCTTTATCAATTACCATTTTGATAATTCTTTCTACAAGTACTGCTGTTTTTCCAGATCCTGCTGCAGCTGATACTAATAAATTTCTATTACGTGTATTAATAACATTTTGCTGTTCTTCAGTCCATTTTACTTCTCCCATTGGTATCCTCCTAAATTTGTTTCTATATCTGTATGTGTATATAATAATTATAATTGATATGAGTTGGGGAAGCAATAGGGGGGGAATTAAACATTTTATAGTATTGTTATATTATATTTTTAGTTAGACTCACGGGAATATACGTAGTGATAAAATAGTTAGTTTTACTTCGCCTTACTCCTTGAAAGGACCGGTCTTCGTAAAACTAACTATTTTATCACGTTTAATTTTTGTTGTATTGTTATTTAGTTTTTAAGTTGTTTTGTTTATGTATGTTACATATTTAATTATGATTATATGTGATAGTTATGTTATAAACAATTGATTATTAATGTCCTCTTTTTTTTTGTTTCTTTTTTTGTTGTTTCTTTTCATAATTTAGTTTAGTTATTTGTTCTTTATTTATTTTTCTCTTTTTTTTACTCTCCATTTTATTCAATTCCCTATTCATGCTAATGGCTCTTTGGGCTTTTGTTCCTATTCCTGTATTGTTAACTTCTTTTTTAATCATTTTCTGCATTTTCTTGTAATTGAGTTTTTTATGTTTATTAGGATATAGGTTATCTTGTATTTGGTGAGTAAATCTTAATTTATCAAATTCTTTTAATATCAATTTATAAATTTGATAATCTTTTGGTTCAGTTCCAAATAGATGTTTATACACACAATAGCTGTCATCATAATATTCTTCGAATATTCCAATCCAAAATGTACCATCAAATAAAACTGTCAAATCAATTTTCATAATTCTTCCCCCTGTAAATTTTCTTATGAAGAACGGACAACCCCAGGGGGGGCAGGTTACTGATATCATATATACCTATGATACGTTTGGACTACCAACCAAACTGTGTTTTTATCTCCATATTTATTGTTAAATTAATCTGCACTCGGCTAAGATCAAAATTTTCTGAGCCACATTGCAACTTTGTGTTTAATAAAGTAACTAATTTATTTATTATATTATCACTACAAAAAACCACGTAGGAAGTATAAAGTGTTATAATCACGCAGACCGACCGCTTTTCAGGGTAAGGCAAGTGATTGTGACACTTTATACCGACTTACCAAACTTTACACCAACTAATCAACTTTATCAACTAATTTCTTTTTATCATCTTCAACCTAGTGAATTCTTCTCTTTCTTTCTCTTCCAAAGCACTTTGTATATGCTTCGTCAGATCTGTATATCTTGGTATCATTATGTTTTTAAGTGCATTAGCCCTTTTTTGAGTTCTTTTTATGTTAATTGCCAATCTATATATTGCATTTTCAACTTCAGCCATCAATACAGTTAATTGTTTAACTTTATAAAACTTACTAAAAGCTTCATCAAGGGATAATGTAGTTCTAGCGAAACCATACTGTGGATGTATTTCCTCTTCAGGTATGCTAATTATTGGAATCTCAACACCCATAATACTTCTTGTCTTTATTTCAATATCTTTTTCTTCTTCTACAGCAGTCCCTATTTGTTCAACTGTACCTATACCAATAGACATATTGGCATTCTGTAGAGCATTGTAAGCTTCTGTAAAAGTGGAATCAATATGAGATTGGATTTCCTCAGCCTTATCTATTAGAAGCATCATTTCTCTTACCAGTATGTTTCTTTTTTTATCAAGCAATTCATAACCTTGTTCGGATAATCTAAGTGTATTCTTCGCTACAATCAGATTACCTTTAGTAGGAAATAATGTTGTATCCATATCATTCACTTTCCTTCACCTAAAGTATAAAACCATTAAATTAAGAGTTGTTGATCAATGTTCCTCATAATAAGGCTTATAATACTTGTCAAGTATATTTTCATCGACTCTATCCAATTCTTCTCTTGGTAGAATACCAAGTAGTCTCCAGCCTAAGTCGAGAGTTGAATCCATGACACGATTTTCATCCCTAGTTTGAGCTACAAATAATTCTTCAAACACCTTACCGAACTCCATATACTTTTTATCAATATCAGACAATTCATCTTCACCGATTACTGATGCTAGTGCTTTAACTTCTTGAACATGAGCATATGAAGCAAATAATTGATTCGCTATCTGTGGATGGTCTTCTCTAGTGAAACCTTCTCCAATACCATCTTTCATTAATCTTGATAGTGATGGCATTACTATTATTGGTGGATAAATACCTTTTTGATGCAATGATCTATCTAGAACGATTTGACCTTCTGTAATATATCCAGTCAAGTCAGGTATTGGGTGTGTTATGTCATCATTAGGCATAGTCAATATAGGTATCTGAGTAATTGAACCAGATTTTTCTCTTAACATTCCAGCTCTTTCATATAAAGAAGCAAGATCACTATACATGTAACCTGGAAACCCTTTCCTACTAGGTATTTCACCTTTTGAAGATGATACTTCTCTTAAGGCTTCACAATATGAAGTCATATCAGTTAGAATAACAAGAACATGCATATTATGTTCGAATGCTAAGTATTCAGCAGTGGTTAAAGCACATCTAGGTGTAACAATCCTCTCTACGACAGGGTCATTAGCACGATTAAGGAACATTACTACTTTCTGTAATACACCACTTTCTTCAAAGCTTCTTCTAAAATATTCTGCAACATCATTTTTAACACCCATAGCTCCAAAAACAACTGCAAAATTATTTTCGTCATCATTACCTGTAAGTTTTGCTTGTTTCACTATCTGCACCGCAAGTGCATCATGAGGCAAGCCATTTCCAGAAAACACAGGTAATTTCTGTCCTCTTATAAGAGTAGTAAGACCATCTATAGCAGATATGCCTGTTTGAATATAATTCCTTGGATATTCTCTAGATATAGGATTTATAGGACTTCCATTAATATCCCTACTTACATCAGGAATAATATCTCCAAGCCCATCGATAGGTCTTCCAAGTCCATCAAGTGTTCTTCCTAATATCTCTTTTGATAAAGGTATTTCAAGAGATCTTCCCTTGAAACTTGTTCTAGTATTAGAACTTGATATACCTGTTGTTCCTTCAAATACTTGAATGACAGCAATATCATCTTTGATTTCAATAACTCTACCTACTCTGTTTTCTCCATTATCAAGTTTAATATCTACCATTTCTTCATATGATATATCTTTTACCCCTTGTATGATTACAAGAGAACCTGTTACTTGTTTTAATCCTAAATATTCTATACTCATAGCTTCTTCCTTTCGAAACTCTTATAACTTTCCTTTACTCCATCATAGAAATCATCAATTTTTTCTCTTAAAGCATCAAATTCTTTTAGATTATCATTACCTACATTATATTTAACTTTAATAATATCATCATATATACCAGTTTTTCTAAGCTGTGACATAGGTATTCCACCATCGATAAGCTCTTTTGATTTGTCATTTAAGTATAGAATTATCTCCATCATTCTATATTGTTTTTTCATAGGTACATAAGTATCAATATCATTAAAAGCATTTTGTTGTAAGAAACCTAATCTTATGACTTTCGATATTTCAAGAGTCAACTTTTGGTCTTCCGGTAAAATATCAGCTCCAATTAATTTAACAATTTCCATAAGCTTGCTTTCAGATTGAAGTAAACTAACTATTTTAGTTCTTAATTCAAAGAAATCATCAGCTACTTTAGTTTCATACCATTTTTCTAGATCATCAATATATTCGCTATAACTATCTAACCAATGTATTGCAGGATAATGCCTCGAGTAAGCTAACTGTCTGTCAAGAGCCCAGAAACATCTAACAAACCTTTTTGTATTCTGAGTTACTGGTTCTGAGAAATCTCCACCTTGTGGTGAAACAGCACCAATAATACTTACTGAACCTTCAGTATCATTAAGATTATCTACATATCCCGCTCTTTCATAGAATTGTGATAATCTTGATGGTAAGTATGCAGGGAATCCTTCTTCCGCTGGCATTTCTTCCAATCTACCAGATATTTCTCTTAATGCTTCGGCCCATCTTGAAGTTGAATCCGCCATTATAGCAACATGATAACCCATGTCCCTATAATATTCTGCCAAAGTAATTCCCGTATATATAGATGCTTCTCTTGCTGCAACTGGCATATTAGATGTATTAGCAATCAATATAGTTCTATCCATTAATGACTTACCTGATTTTGGGTCGATAAGTTTTGGGAAATCTTCAAGAACCTCTGTTATTTCATTACCTCTTTCCCCACAGCCTATATATACAATGATATCTGCATCACTCCACTTTGCAAGCTGATGTTGAGTCATAGTCTTACCCGTTCCAAATCCACCTGGTATAGAAGCAGTACCTCCTTTTGCTATAGGAAATAATGTATCTATAACTCTTTGTCCTGTAATAAGAGGAATTGTAAGTCTTCTTCTGTTTTTAAAAGGTCTTGCCATCCTTACTGGCCATTTTTGAATTAAATCCAATTCCTTTATCTCATCTAGATCTGTCTTTATCTTAACTATGGTGTCATGAACTTTATATCTTCCATTAGGAGCAGCATATTGCACAACTCCAGACATATATGGATGTAACATGACTTTATGTGTAACCAAGTCAGTTTCTTTTATCTCAGCTATTACATCTCCGCCTTTAATGCTATCTCCTTTTTTAACAATAATCTCTACAACCCATTCTTTATCAGTATCTAATGATTCTAGATCTAAACCTCTACTAATGAAAGAACCAGAAATCTCTTCCATTTTTTTAAGTGGACGTTGAATACCATCAAAAACTCCACCTATAATACCAGGTCCCAGCTGTAACGACATAGGTTCGCCAGTAGATACTACTGGTTCGCCTACTTTTATCCCTGTAGTAGATTCGTAAACCTGAACGGTAATATCATCATTTTCTATGCTAATGACTTCACCTATTAACTTAGAATTACCCACTAAAACCATTTCTAACATCTTGAATTTGCTGGTACCCCTTACAGTTATAACAGGTCCATTTACACCTACTATTATATTTCCTTCGTTCAATATGCCACCTTCTTTACTCAATCTCAAGATTACAATTATGCAAAAATATTTCTTTCTGCCCGTACAATTTACTGTAAAATGAATCATCTATGAATATATTTCTAGTCTTATTGAATATTTTACATCCACCGATCATTTTATTATTCTTATCTTCAAGAGCAACATTGTTGTCAAATTCTTTATTAAGTGGAGCAAGATATTTTTCATCTGTATTAGCAATATATATCAAAATATCTCCCTTACCTATTTGTTCTATATCTTCTTTTATCATTTTTTTAAGATATGCACAATAATCCTTTTTAAGAGTAAAATTCTTCAATTTTTTCTCTGCATCTTCAAAAGTATCTTTTATAATATCTTCTCTAGCCTTTAATATCTTTCGTTTACTATCCATTATGGACCTTGATAATATTTCATTTTTTTCTCTTTGAATACTTTTTAATCCATTTTGAATTATTTCATATGCTTTGGATAGATATGCTAGCTCTTTTTCTTCGTATATTGCTTCAAGTTCTTTCTCTGTCTGCTCCATTATAGCTTTCCTCTTTTTAGATACATCCGTCATAATATCATGGGCAAACTTATCTATCTTCTCTTCAACAATTCGCATAATTACCCTTCTTCCTATATACAGTATTAAACGAAAACAAACAACTTAAATTCATTATTACCTTAATTATATCTTAAGTCCTATAGCTTCTCTTACATACTTAGTAATTGAATCCGGTGTTCTCCCTGTACCATGTCTATCAGGAATTTCCACAATTAAAGGTGTGTGATAATTGAGTTTGATATCATCAATTTTATCAGGAATCAATTTACCTATCTTTTCTGTTATTAATATAATCCCTATCTCCCTATCTTTTAAAGCTATATCAAGAGCATCGCTTACTTCTTCTATGTCATGTACAATTACACCTTCAACACCTGCTAAACGCATACCAGTTTTCGTGTCAATATTATCACTTATAAGGTACATTTTCATATTTCATCTACCTCCGCATATATTAACCTAGAATTAATATAGATATTATAAGTCCATAGATAGCAATACCTTCTGCAAGACCAACAAAGATAACTGTTTTACCTAATAACTTTGAATCCTCACTTATAGCACCTATAGCTGCTGACCCTGATACAGCAACTGCTATACCTGAACCAATAGCAGCTAAACCAGTAGATAATGCAGCTGCAATGTATCTCATACCTTCTGCACTAGCAACTGCTTTTTCTGCAGTTTCCGCAGCAAGAGCAGTAGTTCCTCCTGTTAATAGAACAACTGTAGTTACTATCAAGATACCGAAAAAACTTAAAACATTAATACCCAAAATAGTTTTTGCCTTACTTCCATTGATACCTCTCCTGATTGCATATACTCCAGTCCCCACTGTTACAACCACTAATATAAGTGCTAAACTCATTACTATATCCATTATATTTTCCTCCTTATTTTTCACAGCTAGATTGATTTTATCAAACTAGCATAGTTAATAATTTTTAATGAATTCTAACAACTAAAAATTATGTAATCTATTACATCTCAGATTTTAAGTTGCTTGTTTGTCTTTAATCTTAAACGGATTAAAGGTAATACCTTCACCACTGAAGAATCTACTAAATAGCTCATAATACTCAAGTCTTAATCCTTGAATACCCACTATCAATCCTTCTAAGCATATAATCAAAATATTACCGAAAATCATTACAAGTACACTACCTGTACCTCCTACCATATCTGCCATCATATGAAAAGCTAAGAAAAATCCCACATGATTAAGTGCAAAAGCTCCAACCCTTATGAAAGATATAGTATTACTAAGTATTGCAAGCAATGTCTCGATAAGTTCAAAAATAGCTTCAATAAAATATCCACCTTTGTCTTCTGGCAATATATGTTTCTTTTTCTCTATCAAGTTTCCCAGAGGATGGGATAAAAATATTAAAATCAATGGTACAACGATTAATAAAATAATTTGCCAAGGAGCGATGGTGTAATCAGTCCTCAATACTTTTGATAGAACCAAATATATTAGTGCTAAATAAAATACTAATCCTGTTATACCATTTCTATCAAAAAATAATTGTCCCATTTTTTTCTTTTTGATTGCATTCCATATATTTAATATCATTGCCATTATTAATAATAAAACACCAAATGATACTGCTATTATTAATATTAATTGTTTATTTTCCATAGGATTAATCATCGGAATAAAACCAAATAGTTTTCTTAATACTTCTTCATTACCAAACACTGAACCATAAAACACACCAAATATTCCTGATGCTACACCTGCGTATATACCTATCTTACCAAGATTACTACCTTTTTTCTTATAGATATAATAGCCTAATAACGCTATAACTAATCCCTGTCCCAAATCTCCAAACATCATACCAAACATTAATAAATACGTTATAGCTACAAATGGTGTAGGATCAAGCTCATTATATGAAGGTGTTCCATACATCTTTACTAATGACTCAAATGGTTTAAAGAATTTATTATTTTTAAGTTTAGTAGGTGGCTTAGTCTTTTTGACAGCCTCATCTTCTTCTACAATACATGTTATATCGTCATCTTCTTTAATTTTCTCCATAAAATCATTTAATTGGCTCTTAGGAACCCATCCTGTAAGATAAAAGGCATCTTTTGAATGTACTACATGCCGTCTTACATCAAATACTTGATCTAACTGATTGATTATATTATAAATATCAGTTATCTTGTCATAATTCTCTTTATAGAAGTTATCAATTTGGTTATCAATCTGTTTTTCTTCATCAGCCAATTTGGTTAGAGTTTCATCTATACTTTTTATTACTTCTTTTGGATGTCCCTTTACTTCACCTGATATTCTAATTCTTTCAAAATAAAGAGATGCAAATAAACTGTCAATACTTTCCTGAACGATTTTGGGCATAAAATAAAGTAAAAATACATGATCTTCTTCTTCGAACACTTTAAAAACAATAACTTCCAAATCCTCAACATAATGACTAAGTTTCTCAAAACTATCCTTTGGCATTTTACCAAATCTGAATTTCATAAATTCAAATTCGAACAATTTATTAATCTCAATGTCTACATTTTTAATTGGAATAATTTGTTTTCTTATTCTCTTATTTATGATAGTTTTATTTTTAATATCTTCTTTTTGTTGTATAAGAGTTTCCAGCTCATTACTCAGCTCTTCTACAACAGGTTCAACATCAAGAGCACAGTTGATTTGTCTATCATCAATATCAATCTGTTCTAGTTTTATGTCAAGATTCTCACATAATTTGCCTAACTTTTTAAATACGTTATCATAAGGATTGTGAATAGAGAAAGGGTATAATCCTTTAACTGAATCTAGTATTGATATTGCATTTACTAACTGTACATCATAAGGTAAAACATTCTTAATAACAAAATAATCTAAAGCTTTAATTGGTCCTGCTACATTTACAAAAAACATTTTTTCGATTGACATGAAATCGCCTCCTCCCTATTTTCCAAAACCTATTAAAAATTTTTTAATTTTGTTTGGATCAACATCATATCTAATTCCTTCAATAATAGTTGTTATATTCATTATTTCAACTTCTTTAGCGAACATATATCCCAATATAGGAGCAATTGAAAATGGATACATATTCATATTTTTATCATGAGTTTTGAGTATATACTCATAAAATTCTTTTTCCCAATAATGCTCGTCCGATGATAAAACGTCATTATATGGAGTTTTTTTCAATATTTCAATTATTTCATCTACACTATTACAATTGATAAGTTCTTTCAGATTATTTTTGCTTAACTTATAACGATAAGGTATATGGTACCTATACAGCATTTCTTTAGAGATATTATAATAGCTTTTACCTCTATATATCCACATAATGTTTCTTAGGTCCGCTTCCATACCAATAATATAATCTGCCACTTTCTTATCTGTACCTCTAACTAAATCAAGCTGTGCAATAAGTTTTTTATAATAATACATATCAAGTGTCATTTCAGCAGCAAATACATCTATATTTTTGTCATCTATTATTAATGGATTAAGAATAGGATAAAAATTAGTTTCCTTCAAACCATTAACAAAACTCCTAATATCTTTAGCACTAAATAACTTATTAAAATCAATAACACTATATTTGTTGATAAAAAACAGTCTTCTATCAATTTGATGTATATCTCCACCCATTTGTAATGTCCTAATCATTTTCTTTAAATCTTCTATTTCTTGTTTTCTATAGATATATCTGAAAACGGACTTTTCATTACCCTTAAGATATCTACCTATTTTAAGAGCTTCTTTTATGGTAGATTTGTATAACAGCATTTCCAGAATGCCTCTATGAACATTACTTTCATTAAGTTCTTGTAGAAAATCACTATAGTAAGTATTATTTTTTAAATAAGTTGCAACTTCCAATACACTGTTACGTAGAAGTAGTTGCTCATAGTCATCTTTTGTAAGCATTTTACCTTTCATCGCTTTGATTTTAGTAGACAGATGACTGTACTTGAACGTTGCTAGCATATGCTCACCTCTCTAGAACTGCTTTTACAAGTTCATCACTCCACATTTCTCTTTTTTCATCACCATACTGCTTCATTTTTTCAAGTTTTGATTGTGCTTTTTTTATGTTCTCATCTGCTTCAGCCTGTGCTTCATCTAGTTCCCTTTGCCTTAATTGCTTAACTTTTCTATTGGCATCATGTAATATTTTATCTTTTAACTCATCAATTCTCCTATTCATCTCTTTATTTTTGTTATCTTTTTCTTCATTTGTAGTATCTAGTACCTCTCTAGCCTTATTCTCAATAGATATGATTTTATTGATAATAGCCTCCACTCTTGCACCTCTTTTCTGTTATTATTTTAGATATATTTTTGTTTTTTAATACCTTCTCTAAATAAAAAATCTAATTATTATCATATCAAAGTTTTATAATAATCTCAACTTTTATCTATCTTTTTCCAGACATCATTTTTATCTATGTTTTCTAATATTCGATACTCATTTCCATTAATGGAAGAATCAAATTGACAAATAGAGGAATATTTGCAATATTGGCAAGCATCACCTTTACTATTTTTGTAAGGATAGATTAAAATATTACCATTCATTATCTCTTGCCCTATTTCTTCAGCCTTATGTTGAACATAATTCATTAATTTACCAAATTGTTCTTCAGAAGCTACTGAAGACCTTTTGCCTATTTGCCCTTTTTTAGTTATTTGAACTGGTATTATATTAGAATAATTATTTATGTCATTATCCATTTTGTTGATGATATCTATATCTTTTAAAACTAAACCATTCATTTTAAGACTTTTGATTATTTGCTCTTGTAATTCATCACTATCAATTTCAGAATCTGTTTTTATTATTGGATCATCAATATGATAGTAAAAAACACCAGCTGGAACTATTTTTTTGGTAGTTTTCTTCTCTTCTAATTCAGTTACTGCATTTAGATATACTAATAATTGTAACTGTAACCCATAATAAAGAGCAGCAATATCAAACTGTTTATTACCTGATTTATAATCAATTACTTTTACATAAATAGTGTCATCGGTTTCATATCTATCTACCCTATCAATCCTTCCTTTTAATTTCATGGTTTTTTCATCATCAAAATCTATTTTTAAAGAATCTATATCACCTTTGTCAGGGTCAAATGCCACTTCATAATCAGTAGGTTTGAATTCACCTTTTCTTATATGATATTGAAGTGCCCAAACAGCTCTTTTAGTTATTCTGGTAAGCCTTTTGATCAAATATGCATTTCTTCCTGTACTATAAAAAATATTATTACAATACTTATCTGCAATTTGAATAACCGTTTCTTCAACTAATTTATTTCTATCTTCATCTTTCAGATCTTTCCAATCTAGTTCCCTTTGATTAAGTTTCTTAGAAAATTCATCTATTGATCTATGAAACAATATACCTATATCCGGCAATGTTATTTCCCTTACTACTCTTTCTGACACATGTAATCCATAATCCAGGAAATGTGCAAATGGACATTGAGAAAACTCTTCTAACCTAGAAACACTATTTACAAGTGTATCTGTGTAGATACTTGTTACCAACTCATCCGATAAAGAATTTTCTTTATTGACATGATACAATCCATTTACTGCCCATTCAAGAGTATCTTTCCATGTGTTATTCGTATAATACCAACTATAGATGTCTTTCCAATAACTATTGAAACCATTACTATAATAATCTCTTAACTTACTCAACATTTTTCTAAATGTAGGTTTTTGAAGATATATATTATCATCATCAATATACTCTATATCTATAACTTGTAAACTCATAAAAATTTTTTTGATACGGCTTATAAGGATTGATGGTCTAATTGATTTACCGTCAATATCCGTTCGAGGATAACTTAAAAATAGCTTCTCACTAGGTTTAGTTAATCCTACATATATTAGGAATTGCTCTTCAAATACTTTTTTCTTGCTATTAGGAGAAAGTTCAATACCTTTATCTAACAATTTATCTTTATCTGTGTCAGATAGAATGTTCGCCTTTACAGATATCTTAGGTATCTTACCTTCATTAAGCCCTACTATAAATAATGCCTTTATTTCTCTAAGTCTAGACCTCTCTAAATCTCCAACTACAATTTGGTCAAGCCCAGGAGGAACCAGTCCCATTTCACATTGCTCCAACCCTGATTCTAATATGACACTATATTCTTGCAATGTAATTTCTTCATCACCTAATATATCCACTATATTATCTAGCAGTTCCATTACAAGTTTAAAAATCACTTTATATTCTTTTTCCAGCAATAATTCATCGTTTTTACGGAATCGTTCACTTATATCAAATAATTTTTGTTCAATATCAAGTTCAGATATAAGATTATATAACGCTTGCGTAATAGTTTTGACTTTTGCTTTTTTATGCCCCATATTATTCTTAAATGATAAAAGAGGTTCAATAATCCTAGTCCTAGTCATGTTTATTCTTTGTAATTGTTTATCTGCATATTCACTATTATCTTTATTATTTATAAATGGATATTCAAATTCATTTTCCCATTGTTTTCTACCTTTTATTCCATATGCAAGAACATAATTTTCTATAATATCTATATCTGATACAGGTACAGAAGTTAAATAGGTCTTCAAATATCTAAATATCGTTTCATATGTAAAACCTTTATCTATTATTGAAATAGCGGCTCTAATTAATTCAACAAACGGATTGGACATTATATCTTTTTTCTTATCGATAAAAAAAGGTATATCATACTCTCTAAAGCATTGAGAAATTATTTTTTCATATCCATTCAGATCACCTGTTACTACAGCTATTTCTCTATATCTATAATTATTTTCTTTTACTAGATCAATTATATTATTAGCTAAAGTTACAACTTCTTTTCTGATATTAGGAGCAGTATATACATGTATTCCTCCATCTTGGTCATTGTACACTTTATAAGGATACCTAAATATATTCTTTTCCAGATGCTCCAAAGCTTTATTTTCATATCTACCGTTTGTATTATGAAGTACTATATTTTCTAATACTTTAACTTTACTCTCTTTAGCAAAACTATTTAATTTGCTTACCGCTTTTTTGGTTTCATAGAATAATTCAGATTCATCTGATAAATCATTAAGTGTGTTGACATTATCTATTGTGAGCGTTATATAGGTTTTTTCTACCTTTTTAACGATTTCATTCAATAATTTATATTGTATAGGTGTAAAGCCATAAAATCCATCAATCCATATAGTAGCTTCACTTAATAGATTAGATTTTGATATGGACTCACTTAATATATCAAGTGTCTCTTCATTAGTTATGTAATCTTTTTTAATATATTCCTGAAAACCATTATAAACTATCTGCAAATCATTTATTTTAGTTTGCAATAAAGGTTTATCCATTAATTTCTCCATGGAATCATTGAGATTCTTAGCAGATATATCATACTGATATAACTCAGTTATAACACTTTTCAATTCTTTTATAAAACCTGGTTTTGTAGAATTTCTGTAAAATAATTTTAGATTTTCCTTATTATCTTCAATTACTTTTCGTATTACCATTCCTTTACCAGTATTACCTAATAAAGTTTTATTGGCTCCACCTATTTCATCAAATATTCGATATGCCAGTCTTTGAAAGCTTAATATTTCAATTTGCATAATACCTGATGATGGATGTAGCTTCACAATATCTTTCTGAGTCTCCAAAGTGAATTGTTCAGGAACTATCATAATAAGGGGTTTATTAATATCAGTTAATGATTCTTTTATTATGCTGTTATAGCAATAATATGTTTTACCCGAACCTGCGCAGCCTAAAATATATTGTAATGACATATTAATCCCCCTAACTTCAATTATCTATATGTTATATTTATTGTTTTATATTAAAAATTCCCAACATTATTATTTTACCAGATTAATTGCTATATGTTAAGAAAAAATTGACCTAATCATCTATTGATTAGGTCAATTTAATTATTGATTTAATTTATATAAGTATAGCTCTTTATCTCCTAATTTATCTTTGTTTACATGCTCTTCATCTTTTTCTAATATTGAAATTCTATTAGGATTCCCATCAGATATATATTTTCTCTCTGGATGTTTCTCATAATCTTCCAAAAACCACCATAGATCCTGTACTTCCCCTTTTGAACCCCTAGCTCTAGCTACATTCAATGAGTTGAATTTCACATGCAAAGGTGAATAATAAGGACCACTTGGACCTTCCCTTAATCCTATCACATAATTATATTCAATCTCTTTATATTCCCCTTTCGCAACTAAATTCCTTAAAGCCTTCACTGGTCTAATTCCAAAAGGATATGAAAAAGAATCTACTTTATACTCTGGTATAGCATTTTTAATCAACTGGTCGACTATTCCTATCTCACTCATAATCTCTCTTGAAGATATTTTATTCAGCTTAACGTGAGTCGCCGTATGATTTCCAATATCATATCCATGGTCCACTAACCAATTGAGTCTTTCCTCAACTGTTCCAGCACCTTCAAAAATAGCTGTACCATTTATGTATAATGCCGCTTTACTATCAAAACCAGGATGTTCTTTAGAAAATCTTTCTAAAATCTCTATAGCAGTTCCGGTTTTAGGAACTAAATCACCATTTTCTTCTATTAGAGAAAAGGTTGACTTCAATCCATCATCAAATGTCAATACTATAGGTGTACAACCAGCCTCAATATCGATATTATTATCAATATAATCTCTCATTGATATAGGTCTATATCCATGATCATACATGAATTGTAATTGTTCTGTAAACTGCTCTTCTGTTATATGGTAAGGTGGTATATCTTTTATACCGTGATACATTACAACTATTATATGACCTATTTCATTTGGTTTTACTGTTTGATAATCAATTTGTATTGGTTTTTCATTGTCTATATCATTACTCTCATTATCATTACTATCAACAGATTTCTTATTATCTTCATTGCTTTGATTATTTTCACTATCACTTTCTATTTTTTCACCATCTTGTTTAATATCTATTTCGGGGTTTGATCTATCTGTTTTTTCAATATTATTTTTATCTTCATCTATTATTTGAAATGAACATGAAGTGAATAACAAAGTAATTACTGTTACTAAGATAATCAGTTTAACTTCTTTTGAGAATTTTACTCGATTACAATTCATTATGCTCATACCTTTCTATGTCTAATATCATGAATATGATTATCTATTCATCTTTATATTAATGAATTTTGTGCTATTCTTGATAATATATTTAATAATTATAAAAGAATTTTTCTATTATCTTCATATTTTAGTAGTATCTTAAATAAAATATATTAATCGGACTATTTGTATAAGGAGGCAATTATGAAATCAACCAAAATTATCGTTCTACAGCTAAAACAAATAATTTACACCGTACTATTTGTAATAGTTGGAATATGTTTAATATTATTGCTCATCTACATGTTCAACAATAAAAGCGATACAAAAGCACCTGTGATGGCTACTTATGTTCCCGGAGTTTATACATCATCTATTGTACTTGAAAATCAACCAATCAATGTTGAAGTTATGGTTGACCAAAATCATATTAACTCAATAAAACTAACTGATCTCGACAGTGCTATAGCAACACTTAATCCAGCTTTAGTTCCAACATTGAATGATATTGAAATGCAACTTGTCAACGATACTAGTTTTGAAAACCTAGAAATCAAAACAGATACAAAATATACGTCATCACTGCTTCTTGGCGCAATAGAAAAAGCCCTTGATAAGGCTAAGCCGGAAGACGTACATAAAAAATAAAAACAAATGATTATAATTGCCAATCAACCCAATATTTATCTACTTCATTGTTAACTACTGCAACTAAGTATTTATCAGCTATTTTAAATATATCTGTCTCATCTTTTAACTCTATTATGATAGAATTAGGTCCAAACTTAATTCTATTATTTTTAGTCTTTTTTTTGTTTTCTTGCATAATAAATGCTCTAAATTTGCTTTCCCATTCATTGATTTGGGATTCTTCTATTTCTTCATAACCGTACATCTCAGCTTTAATTTCCTCAATAAATTCTTCCATTTCTAATTTAATCATATTAACCTCCGTATAGTTTTATTATTAATTTTATTTAAATATTTATTATTGTATTTATATCTACCCTATAATTATAAATTACTACTCTTGTATAAGTTTATAAGTTACAGATAACTTTTAAAGCCTTCTTCTTAACTTCAATATGCAAAGGATATTCTGGACCACTTTCTCCATCTATATCAGATTCTCTAAACATATTTAGACCTTTTATACATTCTATATCTATTTTGTTGTCTTGAAAAAAAACTATATTCCTATCTTGAAGATGTTCTCCAATTAATATTTTACCAAATAAAATTGCAACTTCATTAATAGTACATGCTTTTATTCCGATAAAATCCATTTTACCATCATCAATCTCAGCATCCGCTCCTAATTTATTAAATCCTCCAGCACTTCTTCCATTTAGGACTAGAAATAAATAGAAATAATCATCCAGTACTTGTTTTGAATTTGTAATTCTATAACGAATTTTTCTGAATCTAGGTAATTGCTGTACTCCTTTAATATAATATCCAAGCTTCCCTAATGTATTTTTCAATTCTAGATCCATATTCTGTGAAATATTTGTGAATAATCCTCCACAACACACATTAATAAAATATTTATCGTTGACTTTACCGACATCTACATTTCTAACATTCATTTTAGCAAGAGTCTCTATACATTCTCCATATCTTAAAGGTAATTTTAAATGAGATGCAAAATCATTAGCTGTACCTGCAGGAATTACACCCAATGGTACATCTATATGATGCTTCATTATACTATTTACCGCTTGATTAACTGAGCCATCTCCTCCTGCTACAATTATTGCACTACAATTACGAAAATCTTGACATGCTAAATAACTAGACATATCTTCTTTACTTTTGGTTCTGTGTATTCTAGTCTCATAGCCTACATCTTGAAAAATAGATATAAATAAATCTAGATAAGCTGGAAAATCTAAATTTCCAGACATTGGATTATATAATAATTCAACATATTTCATTGGGATACCTCAAATCTCAATTATATTAACAAAATTTACATGCCAAATTCAATAGATCTTTTTGTTATTTATAATATTGCCATAACAATCATCTCTTATTTAATATTACTCAAATAAAATTATTTTATAAATAAATATCTTTGGCTTATATCCATCAATTAATCTATGTATATAACATGAATTAATATAATAATAATATATAGTAATATTATATTGTTCTTACTAATTATTATACACTATAGCCTTGCTAAAGCAACCTTTTTCTGGATACTTATGACAGAATATATATTGTAGTTACATTTTTTTATTATGTATTAATATGACTATTTATGTTATAATATATTTTATATAAATTATAATTTAATAACAAGGAGGATACTTAACATGGGCAAAGAGCCAACTAATTCACTCGATTCAAGAGATAATTACCGTAGACTTAATAAAAAAACATACTCTTATATCGCAATTGGTTTATTGATTGTATTTCTAATAATTTTATTCATACCAAACATGGAGTATTGGGATATATGTTTTATAACTTATAGCTTACTCTTTTGGATAATAATCATTCCAGCAAGTATCTGTAGATTACATGATATCGGAAAAAGCGGCCTTTATATATTATTAGGGTTAATTCCGATTTGTATTATTGTGATGATAATATACTTGTGTACTAAAGAAGGAACCATAGAGAATAATGAATATGCTGAATCTGAAAATACCCCACCTAGACCATCTGTAACTAGTAAGACTACATATACACAATTAGTAAGTAAAGTTGATATCAATAGATCATCCAAAAAAGATATCTCTAAATTATATGGACTAGGACCTTTACAAGCTAAAAAGATTATCAAACATAGAAATCAAATAGGTTATTATTACAATATGAATGAATTCGCTACAGACCTTAACCTTGATAAACATACAATAGAATCACTTAAAGATAAGTTAACATTTTCAAAGCCTACTGTTAATGATAATAAAGACTATAATCAAAAAAAAATTGATCATTAACCTGCTGTTTTTATTCTAAACATTATTAATAAGATTATTTTTTCTTGTTTAATGAATTAATAACTACTTGAAACAGTTTGTTCTGATCTATAAAAATGTTAAATTGTATATTATGATAAGTAAATATAATTACATCTCTTTTTTTATATTTAATTTCAAGTATTTCGTTGATAGGAATTACATATTGTTGATTATTAGAAAAAAGTATCATTCTTTTATTAGTAACATATAATTTGTTTTTTTGTTTTTCTGTTTCTATACTTTTATTAACTCTATAATATGTATCAGGAACATTTTGTAGTAATCTGGCATATTCATTAAAATGGCAGATTTCATCCTCTACTAGAATGATATTATCAGCATCAAATGTTATCAATTTTTGTGTTCTATTTATATACTTTATAAATTCTTTTACTTGCTTTTTACCTAATCTACTACGACTATAATTGATAATACAATTAGGAAAATTAAAGCATAATACTAGGAGAACTAATAATATAAAAATATGTTCATAATAACCTTTGATCAAAAATATAATACATAGAACTATTATTACTCCACTTATAATATAACAAAAAAATTTAACTATATTATTAATTATATTCATTTTAGTCTACCTTTCAAAAAAAATATAAGAAATATAAAGTTGCTCATATTTTTATTATTTTGATAAATACATTTTTATATTATATCATGCTTATAATATTTTTGATATAATTTATTATTAATGCATTTACTTAATAATAAATGTATGTTCTATTTCTTGATCTTTAATAATAATGATAATATATAACTTATGAATGTAGGTGTTAATATGAATATATTATTCTTTGAAAATGATGATAGATTTATTTTCGGACTTCCTCTTGGTTTTCGAGATGCTGGCTATAAAATTATTGTATCAGGAACCATTAATGAGGAAAAAGTATATAAGTTACTAAAAAAATTCAAGCCTGCTATGGTAATTCTTATGGGTTGGACAACACAACATACAGATTATAATTTAAAACTAATCAGTACAGCATGTGATGAATTGACGATTCCTATAATATATTGGGCTACTGAAGATCCAACTTTCATAAATGAATTTTCTATACCTCTAATCAAGAAAACAAACCCTAAACACGTATTCACTGTATCCAAATCTTGTATTTCAATATACCAATCATTAGGTATCGAAGCGACACATCTGCCCTTTGCTTATCAACCAAGTCTTCACACACCAGTAAAATGTGAAGATTGGTGTAGTAAAGATATTGCTGTAGTCGCTAATGCTTATCCTAATGTTCTTAACTGGGATAAAAATCATTATAGAAAAAAATCTCTTGAAATATTGATCAAACCTCTTATTGATAATAATGTTCCAATTGATTTCTGGGGAAAGCACTGGGACAAAATGGACTCTTTTCTAGGCAAACCTATAGACAAAAAATGTATTCATGGATATATTAATTATTTACAATCAAACAAAATATACCGTTGTTCTAAAATAAATATAGGACTACAAAATTATAAAGATGAATTAATTACTATGCGGACTTTTGAAATCCTAGGTTCTTGTGGTTTTTTAATAACTTCTTATAACTTAAGATTATGCGAACTATTTACCCCTAATGACGATTTAATAGTTTCTTCCTGCAAAGAGGAAACTCTTGAATATGTTGATTTCTATTCTAAGCATGATACATTAAGAGAAAAAATAAAAGTAAATGGGAATAAGGCTGTTCAGATTCACACTTATAGAAATAGAGCAGAAAAAATAATAAGCACATTAAAAAAAGAAGGCATTATATGACCTTCACACTTAAATATATCTTATATATTCTAATGGAGATAATTGCGTAATTCCTAATTTAATTCTATACTCACAATATGTAGATTATAATTGTAGATTGAATTAGGAATATTGTTCTATAGAAATCAGCGTAAGGTAATTATGCAATTATCTTAATCAATAAAAATCAAAACTAATTAACAATAACTATTTTTCATATATCATCAATGTCATAACTTATAATAATTCTTATACCAATCAACAAAATGAGATATCCCTTCTTCTATGGTAGTACTAGGAGTGAAATCTATATCTTTTTTGATATCTTCTATATCAGCATATGTCTTGGGCACATCTCCTGGTTGCATGGGTAAGTAATCCTTCTTGGCTTTTATGCCTAATTTACTTTCTAATACGGAAATGAAATATTCTAATTCAACAGGACTATTATTACCTATGTTATATATTTTATATGGAGCATAACTCTCATTACAATCACTAACACTATCCCCTCTATCATTACCCTGTGGGATATAAGGTATAATTCTGTAAATGCCTTCAACTATATCATCTATATAAGTAAAATCCCTTACCATCTTACCATAATTAAAGACTTTTATAGGTCTATTTTTGATAATGGCATCTGTAAACAGAAACATTGCCATATCAGGTCTGCCCCAAGGCCCGTAAACCGTAAAAAATCTCAAACCAGTTGTAGGTAGATTGTATAAATGGCTATAGGTATGTGCCATCAATTCATTGGCTTTCTTAGTAGCTGCGTATAGACTTACAGGATGGTCCACGTTATGACTGGTGGAAAAAGGTATTTTTTTATTACCACCATATACCGAACTAGAAGAAGCATATATGAGGTGCCTGACATCATACTCTTTACACGTTTCCAATATGTTCAAGAAACCTACGATATTAGAATCTATATAAGCTCTTGGGTTCTCAAGACTATACCTTACTCCTGCTTGCGCTGCCAAATTAATTACATATTCAATATGATTGTCTCTAAATATTTTATTGACCTTATGACTATCCTCCAGAGTAATTTTATAAAACTTGAATTCATCATATTCTTCTAAAATGGCTAGTCTGGATAATTTCAGATTAATATCATAATAATCATTGACATTATCCAACCCAATGACACTAATGTGCTCCTCCAATAATCGTTTAGCCAGGTGAAATCCAATAAAACCTGCACATCCAGTAACCAATACACTACTGTCATCAGGTAGATTCTTCAATAGACCTTTCACTTATCCTACTCCTTCCACTCAACTTATTATTCATATTTCAATTCATTGGTTTCATATCCAATTTTCCTGAAAAATTCTACATTCTGTAATATATTCTTATCAGTAGGATTAAAACTCTTAGCCAACTCGTTATATTCAAAAGATTTTTTTACTTTTCCCATATTATAATAGCATACACATAACTGTAAAAATGGTTTCCATGTATATGCTGCTTTATCAACAACAGGAAACTCATTATTTCTAGGTAGATCCAGTGTAGTAGCTAATTCATACCAGAAAGCAGCATCTTCATAATTCTTTTCCTGCAAGTATGTATACCCTATAAAGCAGCATTCCTCAGCTCTGGGAAGTGTATACTTGAATGTCATATAACAATACAATCTACAATCATCATACATACCTTTATAATAATAGCTGTAATATATTTTTCTATAGGCTTCTATTATCTTTTCTTTGTCACCGTCTTTATTATCCTCAACAAATTCCATAAAACTTTTTATTGCCTCATCATACAGTTTGTTCTCATATAATCTCACTGCATAATCAAAAGTCTCTTCCATAATATTTAACCCCTTTTTCTGATTTGACCCATCAACTAATTTTTCAGTTACACTTATGATATCTACTATGAATTCTTCAAATATTATTCCGTCACCATATATATTTATGTTTCTGACGATTTCTTCCCTCTTCGACTTATCATGAAATATATCAGGTATCAGAAGCTGTAAATAATATATGTCTGGATGATTGTGCTTAACATTATCAAGTACATCATTAATTATCTTCACAGATTCATTGAACCTCTTCAATTTTATTAGACAATATATTACCCATCTCTTGTATACCATATCCTCTTTAATATCCGGCTGGCTATTAATCCAGATTATTGTATCTTCATAATTCTCTGTTCTGATATTTTCATAGAGATATTTTGTATAATTATCTTTTATATCTAATTGATTTCCCTGGGTTTTAGTATATGAATATTCAACTGCACAGCTATGAGCATCTTCTCTATATGCTGCTTCTTCCCATCTGACAACAGAGAATTCATCTGTTATTTTATATTGAAAAGGAACATAGACCTTCCCGTTTGTAGTTGTTCTCAATATTTTAATGAACTTTTGGTAATCCTCATAAACTAAGAAATCTTCTTCTCTAACTCTTATCTTCCAGTCTTCTATCTTATTAAGATTTATTGTTTCATATTTATTTTTCGTGCAATAATAGGTGTACAGTTTATCAATTATGAATTCCCAACTGAATATTTTAACAGTCTCCAATCCATTTTCCATCAACTTATCCTGTAGAACCTTATCTCCTGCCAAGTCAATTATCCTATCAGCTATTTCATGTGGAGAATGACTTGTTATCAATGCATTTTCTTTATTAACTACATAATCCCTTACACCTATACAGTCAGTAGTGATAACTGGACATCCACAAGCCATAGCTTCTATTACAGGTAAAGAAAATGATTCATAATATGAACCGTTTACGAAAATCTCTGCATTCTTATATAATTTCCCGATATTTTCCTGACTAGGTGAAATAAAAACTTGAGAAATCACCTTATCATTATTTGATGAAGGGCTAACTGGTGTTATCCAATATAATTTCAGATCAGGCATTTGCTTTTTGACTATACTATAAGCGGCTATAATATCCTGTATACCCTTGAACTCAAGTCTGTCAGAACCCATCATCAATATATATCTATCTTCTACTTCTACGTCAATTTCATTATTGAATATATTTCTATCTATCCCATTATGAATAACATTGGCTTCTCTATGGAATATACTGTTAATCAATCTATCAGCTTCATTAGAAACTGTAAAAATATCGTTAGCCAATTGAAATTGAAGATTAATGAACTCTTTACTTTCTTTACTTAATCTGTCATTGCAAAAGAGATGAAAATCACCTTGTTCAAAATATATTACTGGTGCTAACTTGGTTTTCACACATTCTCCAATATGAGTATAATATGTTGCAATTATCAGATCACAATAGGGTATGCACATAGATAATTTGGTGGTGAATGGTACTTGGATATAATCACATTCAATGTTGAACCAGCTAGGCTTTCTGAAATAAGCCACTATAGTTACTTTCAATCCCTTTTCTATCAATCTGTTAGCTTGTTGAAATATAATTTTAGCTGCACCACATATTGTTGTATTACCCATAACATATACTACATGGAACTTATCATTACAATCTTCTTTCTTTACCAGTTTTTCTCTAGCATCATTGATATCCATATTTTGTACACGTGTATTGAAATCTTGTTTTATAATTTCATTAATCATATATAACTCCCATATTCAACAATATATTTAATGATTCATATTGAAACTACTCATATCCAAGCTCTTTAAAGAACTTTTCATTATATTTGATACTCTCGTTATCACTATTGTATATTGCAGCTATTTTATTGTGCTCATATGATTTGTCATTATCTCCAAGCTTATAATAACAGACACATAATTGTAGATGTGGTAGCCATGTATAAGCATTCTCATTGATAAAACCCCAATCACTTGTAGGTCTCTCTAATCTGGTAGCTAGTTCATACCAGAAAGCGGCTCTTTTATAATCCTTTTGATTGATATAAGATAAACCTAGTCTGCAACAATGCTCTCCTCTAGGTAAATCATATTGGAATGTTCTAAAACAGTATTTTCTACCTTCTTCATATTTTTTCATACGGAAATAGTAATCCGCTATCTTACCACATGCCACGATATTGTCCTCTATCCAACCATTATTCTCGTCAAGGTATTCATTGAATACTTCTATGCCTTCATCGTATAACTTATTGTCGAACAACTCTTTTGCATAATAATACTTTTCTCTAGGATTCAACTTATATCCTTCAGATATTTTTTGTTTATATATATTGATATTCCTCTGACCTACGTTATGAACTCTTCTGTGAGTTACACTTATATCAGTATTGCAAACTTTACCTTGCACATCTATATATTCGTGAACAAATCCATGCCATTTGAATTTTCTCTTTCTTTTTACTATCCTATTTCTTCTGAATCTAAGAATGACATTACCATCATCATCAAATGCATAATTATAGAACATAGAATATGCTTCATATTTTTTGTCCATATTTTCTTTTAATTTCTTGAATTTATTTCTATCTTCTTCCAACAGGACATCATCTGCATCCAACCATAGAATATAATCACATGTGGCCTTTGAGAAACTATAGTTTCTAGCAGCTGCAAAATCATTTATCCATTTGAAATCATATATTTTATTAGTATATTTCTTAGCGACTTTTTTAGTTTTGTCTGTTGAACCAGTATCAACTATTACTATTTCGTCTACAATATCGCTAACCGATGACAGGCAGTTATCCAGAACATCTTCCTCATTCTTGACTATCATACACAAACTTAGAGTTTTCATTGAATTTCTCCATTTAATAAAATTCTTCATGATATTATATGCAAAGAAATTTAATTAGCTACGGGAAATTAAATAAGGATACCCGTAAGCATCCTTATTCCATAAATACTATCTTAATTCTATATCAGCTATCTTACATATTGTTATAGCATAGTAATCTTGCATAACACCGCTACCTTGAGCTCTAAAAACTGCGATACCTAGGCCAACGCCTACAACAGTAATATTGGAAATGTTTTGGAACATTCCAGAAGCAAGTGTATCAACATTCACATCTGTGTTTATTAACATCTCTATTTCTTCTCTTAGTGGAGCTTCACAACATTCACATTCACCTAATATCGGTTCTGTTGGAGTTGTTAATCCATCTAATATCTCCTGTTCTGTTATGACAGTAGTATTAATTGTAAACTCTAGTGCTACAAGTTGACATATTGGTACTATGAAATCCGCTATTTGAGTTATATTATTAATAACTGGTGTCAATGGACTTTGATTAGTTCTTGGATCTTGGGTTGTTGTTGCAAAATCTACTGTGGTAATACCTAAATCAATTAAATTATCAATAAATTTTTCCCACGGTTCAACACAACATTCACACAAACCTGCTCCCGGAGGACCAGTGTCTCCTGTTGGACCGGTATCTCCTGTTGCTCCGGTGTCTCCCGTTGGGCCGGTATCTCCTGTTGCTCCGGTGTCTCCCGTTGGACCGGTATCTCCTGTTGCTCCGGTGTCTCCCGTTGGACCGGTATCTCCTGTCGCTCCAGTGTCCCCTGTTGGGCCGGTATCTCCTGTTGCTCCGGTGTCTCCCGTTGGACCGGTATCTCCTGTCGCTCCGGTGTCTCCTGTTGGACCGGTATCTCCTGTCGCTCCAGTGTCTCCCGTTGGACCGGTATCTCCCGTTGCTCCGGTGTCTCCCGTTGGGCCGGTATCTCCTGTTGCTCCGGTGTCTCCCGTTGGACCGGTATCTCCTGTTGCTCCAGTGTCTCCCGTTGGGCCGGTATCTCCTGTTGCTCCAGTGTCTCCCGTTGGGCCGGTATCTCCTGTCGCTCCAGTGTCTCCCGTTGGGCCAGTGTCTCCTGTTGCTCCAGTATCTCCTGTCGCTCCGGTGTCTCCTGTTGGACCGGTATTTCCCATTGGACCGGTATCTCCTGTTGGTCCTGTTGGTCCTGTTGGTCCCGTTGGTCCTGTTGGTCCCGTTGGTCCCGTTGGCCCCGTTGGTCCCGTTGGCCCCGTTGGTCCCGTTGGTCCTGTTGGTCCTGTTGGTCCTGTTGGTCCTGTTGGTCCTGTTGGACCTCTTTTACCTTTTGGTCCTGTTGGTCCTCTCTTACCTTTTGGTCCCCTTGGACCTCTTTCACCTTCTGGACCTCTTTCTCCTTCTGGACCTCTTTTACCCCTTGGACCTCTTTCTCCCTCTGGTCCTTCTGGTCCTCTTGGACCTCTTGGTCCTCTAGGTCCTCTTGGTCCTGGTCTTCCTATATCACCTTTTATACATAATTTAATAGGAGTACATATAATCTTACCATCTTTATCCTTTTCTTTTTTACACCTGAATAAAACATCATCATTACAACAATATCCTAAATAATCTAAACATTCTTTATCAGTATCATTATAATATTGGCAATCATGATAACCATCATATGGTTCTTTCAATATTCCTTCACCTCCTTAATTACAATATATGATAAAAGAATTAAGTTGGTTAAAGGTTGGTTAAAAGGTTTCATATTAGATTACAATCATATCCAACTCATTTGCATGATATACTATATATTTATTGACAAAATCACAATTGACACTAATGACTGAATCATATTCACATATGAATTCAATCAGGTCTATATGATTAACCGAATCATTCATAAAAGATACTTTCTGTTGATTCAATTTTTTTCCTATAATACCTCTAATCATATTTACTTTCTGATGAAAATGGAAATAATTATTTGGTATCCAAACATATATCTCTTCATTTTCATTGAGTTTATAAAGTACTCTTAACAGTTTATCTTTCCATCTGGAATATATATTATCCCAATTGGCAACTAACAGTATTTTATTTGTTTTTTTATTGTTAGTTTCATGTTTGACATCATAATCGAATTCATAAGGTATAAAGTGTTCTTCTCTACCATAATTATGTTCATCAACATACTTTTCTCTATTGACATATACTGAACTTTTTTGGGTATCTGTTGTCAATTCCCATTTTCTATGGAATTTGCTTCTATTTATTGTGACATAATGATTCATATTACGTCTTATGCTTCTAAAAGTTTTACTTCCCATATGATAAACAAAAGAATTGCCTGTTACAGCAATCTTATACCCAGCCAGTCTTGCTCTCAGACACCAGTCATCATCATCAAAATGACCTAACCCATAGAAAAAATCATTCCCGCCTATTGTTTCCAATACACATCTTTTTAATATTATACACGCACCTATGACACGAGAAGTATAGGTAACCTTATCTTTATTTTCCTTTATGAAATTTTCTGCGTACTTATTTATTTCTTCTAACGAATTAAGTCTGACACGTGTACTTTGAATACCAGAAGCATATGATAGATACGGAGCCGCAAAACCTATTTTTTTATCACTGGTGAGTAGATATACAATACCATTCAACCAGTCTTTTGGGAAAATGAGATCATTATTGAGTACTCCTATTATTTTCCCTCTACAATAAGATAATCCCATATTGACTCCAACGGGATATCCCATATTCTGTGGCAACTTGATGTTGATTATTTCAATATTTTTCTTGTTATATACTGTTTTAAGTTCATCAATTACTTTTTGAGTATCATCAACGGACCCATTGTCAACTACAATGATCTCTATACCTTTACCAATCACATTCACATCAAAAGATGCTATTAATGTCTCAACTGCTTGTTTTGTCAGCCCACTATTGTTATAACATAATATCACAAAGCTATAATAAGGCATATATCTATTCCTTTCATGATTTTAATTCATTTTTATATTCATCCAGAAATATCAATCTGTATTTTTTATAATCAGTAAGTTTCACAATACCACAATCATGGATACACCAAGGTACCTCTTGATACGGAACAGCAATTTTGTAATTTTTCTTACTGAATTCCATACATTGAGATATATCATAGAAATGCCAACCATCAAATATATCCTCTCTCCAAGGTATATCATATTGTGTTATCATCATTAGACCATCAATAGCAGCTACATAACTTAATCTGTCATTTCCTGCTTGTCTAAAATCAAGCAGTTCCTTTTTTCCTCTATGACTATCATATACTGTACCTACTTTTTTAACTGACCTCCACCAAACACCATCTGATGGTATATACTTAGAACCTATAACTCCTAACAATCCAATCTCCTCATGTTCTTGGAATATACCAATTATGTCATTCATGAAATTCTTATTGATTATGAATACATCCTGATGCAGATACACTTTATATTTGGCATCTGTTCTTCTTAATCCTTCATTATACCCTTTGGTCATACTTGATTGATTTCTTATGTCTATAATCTCAACAGTGAATTTATCAGGAACCAATAAAGCATTTATATAATGAATCGACTTTCTATATAGAGCATCATCATTAACACACATGATGAAAGCTATCTTATTTTCATTCATTTATTTCACCAAACTTTACTTTAACCATTATTTTTTTACTGATTTATAAGTTATCAGATATGGCATGGATTTCATTATCTCTTCTGCTATCTTCTCTATACTGAAATCTCTTACCAATAGATCATAAGCATTCTTTTTGATTCTATTTCTCATATCATTATCTTCAATCAATGAAATCAAACCATTAGTCCAATCTTCTATCGTATTGTTGACTAGCAATCCGTTTTCATTATCCTTGACAATATATGTAAAAGGTTCTACATTAGAATATATTCCTGCTGCATGTATTGATCCATACTCCAAAAATTTGTTGAAATATTTACAACAGTGGAACTTGGAATCCTTAAGTGGAGCAACAGCTATATCCCATTTCCTTGAAATCATGTATTTTATATAATCATCATAATTTCTCATATATGGTGAATACGTAACAGGTTTATTCCTATAAGTATGTGGATTGAGTCCACATATTTCTATTTTGACTTTCGTCTTATATTTATCAAGAACAGTAAGTAAAGGTTTTAATAACAACTTTTCTATGAAAGAACTATGGTCTTTTCCTCCAGCAAAACCAATAGTCAGAACATCATTGTCAGTTATGGCTTTACTATTCTTATTATATTCAAGTAGTACTGCTGGTGCCCCCGTTACACTTATTTTCTCGAATATATTTTTATATCTATCTCCTATATTATCATTAGTAGTCCATAGGCAATGGCTCGTATTCATTATTATTTTGACATTAGCTCTTATATTGGGTTTCTGAAAATATGATTTATTATAAGATCTTGACAGTTCACCTATGTTTAGTAAATCATCATCCAAATAATATATCACATACTTTCCCCAAGCCTTAGCTTTTCTTATATTGTTTACATCTATAGTTTCTGCTCCTCTAATGCTTATGACAACATCTGATTGTAGTATATCCTCCTCAGTGACACGTCTACTTTCTTTATATACGAAATTTATAAATTTCTTGTTCTGCAGGAATTGTAACGGTTTAATTACTCCTACTATAGCTGAGGGAATTGTATTGTAACAAAATGCTAGAATCTTAGTTTTTTCCACATTGACTCCCCTCTCTTATAATCTCCAATAATCAAATATTTTCTCCGATTCATTTTTATCGAATATACCTTTCACATCTATTAAAATTGGTTTATCTATTTCTTCATTATAATATTTTAATATATCTTCTACATCCATTTCTCTATACTGTTTATGTGAAACACATAGGATTATTGCATCCACATCTTTTACATCTTCCAGTTTCACTAGATTGAATTCATATTCCTTACTGACTTCTTCATTATCAGCTAATGGATCTGTAACTATGACATTGATCTCATATTTATTAAGTTCATCTATTACATCTTTGACTTTGGAATTTCTAAGGTCTGGAACGTCTTCCTTGAATGTCAATCCCATTATAAGTACTCTTGCATCTTTTATCTTGTGATTGTTTTCTATTAATTTCTTGACTGTTTTCTCAGCTATCATTTTACCCATATTATCGTTGATTCTTCTTCCCGATAATATCACTTCTGGTCTGTAATCCAGTTGTTGGGCTTTGTAAGTCAGGTAATAGGGATCAATACCGATACAATGACCACCAACAAGTCCCGGTGAAAAATTCAGGAAATTCCATTTGGTTGAAGCGGCGTCTAGAACTTCCCTAGTATCAATACCCATTTTGTCGAATATGATGGCAATCTCATTAACGAATGCTATATTGATATCTCTCTGGGAATTCTCAATAACTTTGGCAGCTTCAGCTACTTTTATGGAAGATGCTCTATATACTCCTCCATCTGTCAAAATACTATAAGTCTCAGCAATTATATCTAGAGTTTTTTCATCACAACCCGAGACTACTTTTTTGATTTTATCCACTGTATGGACTTTATCTCCTGGATTGATTCTTTCTGGTGAATATCCAACGTAGAAATCTTCTCTATATCTAAGTCCTGATTCCTTTTCCAGAATAGGTACACATATCTCTTCTGTGACACCAGGATAAACAGTGGATTCAAAAACCACTATTGACCCTTTGGTAAGATTGGAACCTACTATCTTGGTTGCGTTTTTCACTGGGTCAAGATCAGGAAATTTATCTGATGTAATAGGAGTAGGAACAGCAATTATATGAAACTTAGATTGTCTCAACATCTCTGGATCAGTTGTGAACATAATATCCCTTACATTACTTAACCTTTTCTCCCCCACTTCATTAGTAGGATCTTTACCTTGTCTATATAAATCTATCTTTTCCTGTTTAACATCAAATCCTATTACTTTTTTCCCTCTTTCAGCAAAACAAACAGCTAAAGGTAATCCTACATAACCTAATCCTATCACTGATATAACTTCTTTGTTCATCTATTTAACTCCATTCTAATTAATATCTTGTTATTAGCCCTATATCTATAACATATTCTAAATCCACATTTTTGGTATATGTTTATAGCGATTTCATTATCATCAAATACATTCAGATATATCTTATTCAGGTCAAGATCATCAAAAGCGAATTTGCACAATAATTGAACAACTTCAGATCCAATATTTTTCCCTATGGCTTCTTCCACACCAATAAATAATCTGCCGAATTCAGCCCTTTCATCATCAACATTATATATGGCCGCTATACCTACAGCTTGTTTTAAATCATTGCACTCTTCAATTATGAAAATATAGTCGTTAGGGATTTTCAGATAATCTTCATACCATTTGATCTGTTCCTCTATTGTTATCAATTCATTGTTGATGAACCATTTTCTGATTGATTCTTTATTTCTCCAAGTAACCACAGATTCTAAATCATTTTCGTTTAAAGGTCTTAAAAGAATCTTCTCACCATTTATAATATAATCATGTTCCATATTTAATCCTCCTTGATGCTTGAAGCCAATTTTATTACATTATTAGATATTTCTTCCACATCATCTTTCGTAAGCCTTAAGTGCAATGGAAGAGATATAATTCTTGAACTCAATCTATGGGCATTAGGACAAGTTCCTTTTCCATAAGAATATACACTGTATTCCGTATTATCTCTGTAATGTACTCCTGGATATATATCATTAAGGTTCAGTGCAACTAGAAGTTCATCTCTATTATTTACTTCAATAATATATAGATGTCTTGAACTCTCACATCCTTTTGATACTGGTACAGGCTTAACTAGATTCTTATGATACTTGAAAGCTTCATCATACCAAGACGCAATCTGCCTTCTGTATGCATTATCTTTATCAAGATATCTGAGTTGAACCAATGCGATACTTGCCATTATCGAATTCCCATGATATTTGTACCCTAGATAATCAACATCATATCTCCACTTATAAGTACCATTGTCAAGTGAACGACTATACGTATCTTTATTGATACCTAACCATGAGAATTTTCTAGCTATATCATCAAGTTTTTTCTCTTTGAAACATATCATTCCTGAATCGGCTGTAGGAAGATTTTTGACAGCTTGGAAGGAATATATGACAACATCCGCTTCCTTTCCAACTATCTCACCATTTAATCTTGTACCACTCATATGTGCCGCATCCAAGATTAATTTCAGATCATATTCTTTACAAATGTCAACAATCTCTTTGTATTGTCCAGTATTTCCTCCTAACCCTACGTACATTATCGCTTTGGTCTTCTTGGTAATCTTTTTTCTCACATCTATTGGATCCAAGCATAAATACTTGTCTACATCTGCAAAAACAATATTCAACTTTTCATATGCAATCGCATGGTTAGTGGAAATGAAAGTTAATGGAGTAGATATGATCTCGTCACCTTCGTCCCATTTGTATTCGTCTTTTAATATTTTTACCGCAAGATGCAAGCCAGCCGTAGCAGAATTAATAAAATGTGCATTAGGAAGCTTGGTATAATCTTTCCATTTATCTTCAAACTCTATAGTTTTGTATCCTAACCCTGTCCAACCTTTTTCTAGGCATTCTTTTATTTCTTTAAGGCATTCATCTACCCTAAAGGTCGGTACGAACAATTGAATTGACACTTCTACCACCTCTCTTTATGTCACTTCTAACTTTAATACAAGTGTTACTATATTATATTTTCTTCTATCCAAAACGTTACAATAAATCAAATAAATCAATCACTTAAAAGGCTAATAATAGATATAATAAATTAAGAATTATTTTGATGGTGGAAGATATTATGATTATTGGATTATCAAAAAAGCCAATAGGTAGAGGTGGAGCTATCTCATGGATTAGTGCTTTCAGCAAATATTGTATTAACAGCGGACATCAAGTTAAATATGATTACACTGAAGATATAGATGTTTTCTGCTCTGTTGCTAATTTCAATACTCCTGAAGAATTAAAATATTTAAAAGATAAAAATATTAGAATACTTCAAAGAGTAGGTGCAATATTTCTTGATTACAACTATGATAGAAAATCGATTATTAAAGAAGGCAATAATAAATTAAGAAGATTGATCTCTTATGCCGACCACCTTGTATACCAAAGTAAGTTTAGCAAAAACGTACTTTTTGGAAGTCTCTATAATGGTAAAGAACCTGACGGAGATATTATATACAACTGTACTAATAGTAAAATGTTTCATCCCAATGTAAGAACTTTGAGAAAAAGGAATGGTAAAAAAACCATTTTGACTAGTGCTTATTGGGGTTCTCCTAAGACAGCTCTTGACTCTATAAAATTGTTGATTGAAACAGCTAGAAGACTTCTATGTCATCCTGAGATAGAATTTTGGGTAATGGGGCTTGCATACCCAGAAGTAGATGCGTATATAAGAAAAGCTAATCTATGTAATATAACTAAATTGAATATTCTGCAACCTCTTCCCCGAAAAATAATGCCTAATTATATTAAAACGGCAGATATGGTTCTACATCTGAAAGCTCATGAAGGATGTTCCAATGCAGTGATAGAAACTATGAATGTAGGCACTCCTCTTGTAGGATTACAATCTGGAAGTTTACCAGAATTATTGGGAAATGCTGCTCTACTAGCAGAATGTACTAGTGATATAAGGCAATTTCCAAAAGTATCTATCGATGATTTAGTTAATAAGATCCTATTGACTCTAGACTCTGCTGATGAATATGGAAGTAGAATGCAAAAGAGAGCAACCCTTTACACTGAAGAGAATCAATTCAATCAATATATAACTATATTAGAGAACCTATACCACAATAGTTGAGTTTTGACATACGCTATGTCTTTTTTATTCACACTCACCTGACAATGTATCCTTAACCTAATTCTTTTTAGTAAGTATCTATCATATATTATATAAATTCATTAATTAATGAGGTGACTGATATACGCATTCTTATAACTGGTGCTAATGGTCAACTAGGTAATGATATTCAACTATTATCTAGTCATCATAGTATTATTGCTCTAGGAAAAGATGAACTTGATATAACTGATATGAATAACATACAAGATATAATTCTCAGAATTAAACCTGATATGATTATTAATTGTGCAGCATACACTAATGTAGACAATTGTGAAGATAATCCCCGTCTAGCTTATGACATAAATACTTACGGATGCTATAATTTGGCATTAACCGCAATTAAATATGATATATGTATTGTCCACATTTCTACAGATTATGTTTTTGATGGATCAAGTGATAAGCCTTATATAGAGAAAAATACCCCTAATCCTATCAACATATATGGAAAAACCAAATTACTTGGAGAAATAATAATAAAAACCATGTGTACCAGATATTTCATCATAAGAACATCTTGGATGTATGGACAAAATGGTACTAATTTCGTTAAAACAATATTAAATCTAGCCAATAAAAATGATATATTGAAAGTAGTAGATGACCAGATAGGAACTCCTACTTATACTATAGATTTAATCAATGCAATTCATAAACTAATATTGACCCATGCCTATGGAACATACCACATTTCAAATGGTGGCCAATGCAGTTGGTACAATTTTGCCTGTAAGATCATGGAACTGACAAAATGCAATAATAAGGTTATACCCATTAAAACAAAACAGTTGGATAGAGCAGCAGATAGACCTAAATATTCTGTTCTACAGAATAAGATGCTGGAGGATAATTTCGGTTATCATATACGTGATTGGCAAGAAGCATTACGTGAATTCTTAGGTAAAATTAAAACCTGATGGAATAAATTATTGACGTATGGAGTGATTAGATTGAAAGCTTATTTTTTTCTTATACCAAGTGGTAATTCAACTACTACTTATTCAAATAGATTATTTGCTGACGCATTAAAAAAACTGGGATATGATATACATATTATCTTTGATCTGAAAGAGAAATATAATATACTTGAAAATCCCGATTGTGATGCGATATTCTTTCAGAAAACCATACAATGTCCTGCTCATACAAAAAAGCATATACAGCATTTGAAGAATAAAATCAAACTAATTCATATTGATGATGATTTTCATGATATGAAATCAATAGAAAAATTAGAAACAATCAAAATGACCGATCTGATTCTTGTAGGAACCCATAGCCATAAAGAAGTTTTAAAAGAATATACTGATGTACCAATAGAAGTAATATCTTGTATGATTGATTTTGAGAACTATACTTATGTGAAGGCAAAAGACAAATTCAACAAACCACTAATAATCAGTTGGCAACAAGCATGTGCTGATGCTTATGTCAATGATCTATTGATGATTGCTGAACCATTAATTAGAATTCACGAAAAATATAATACGAGACTTCAACTTTATGGTTGGCATATGGGAAAAGATTATAGGGATCTAAGATATAAAATAACAGAAAAACTGCCTTTCGCCGAACTAATAGAATATGAACCATTCTCAGGATATCTTACAAACATTGTTCCAAGAATAGTGAACTCTGATATTTTTATCATGCCTTATATAAAAGACAATAGTAGATTAGGTAAAAGCGGTTTCGGTCTAAAAAGATTAATGTATTCTGGTCTACCTATCGTTGCTTCCGATACACAGCATCATAGAACTCTAATCAAAAATGGTATTAACGGTTTTCTAGCAGACACTGAAGAACAGTGGTATAAATATATGGAATTGCTTACTATCAGTCAATCCTTAAGAAAAAGCTTCTCCATAAAATCTAGAAACATTATTGAAAGAGAATATAGCAATGATAAAGTCATCAAGCATTTCATTGATGTCATAAATAGACATTATTATATATTTGATTGATTATCAATTCAACTCAAACCTAGTTATTCTACTAAGCTTGAGTTTTCTTTTTAGTTGCTTTGCTAAGATATGTTATTATTGATTATGTTAATTATTCTATCTTGTTCGCATCTTTCTAATGAATTATATATGGGTAGACATAAGATTCTCCTTGAAATATCTTCTGAGATCATTACAGAACAATTTTTTACATATGGTAAAGTATTGAGTGAGGGATAAAAATATCTTCTTGGAATGATTTCATTATCTATCAATTTATCTCTTATCTTCAACAGCTCAACTTCACTCTTTAATATGATTGGAAAATAACAATAATTCATTGAACATTTATTGTTAATCACTTGATATTTGATTGATTTTCTGTTCAGGCATTTTTGGTAGTATTCATATGTTTTCTTTCTTTTGCTGATTATTTCATCAATATCATCTAAAATACACAATCCCATAGCTGCTTGAAATTCACTCATTTTGGCATTTATACCTAATTCAATGACTTTTCCATTGTTGAAACCGAAATTGATCATTTCTCTTGCCTTATTGAAATACTCTTCATTATTGACTATTAACGCTCCACCTTCAATAGTATGAAATATCTTGGTTGCATGAAAACTTATAATTGAGACATCTCCATGATTAAGTATACTACTCCCATTATAGTTCACTCCAAAACAATGAGCCGCATCGTATATGACTTTCAGTTTATTTTTCTTGGCTATATACTCTATCTTTTCTATGTCGCAACCATTCCCGAATACATGTGTTGGAACTATGCATGATGTATTGGCTGTTATACTGGATTCAATTTTGTCAGGGTCTATATTCAAGGTTTCTTCTTCTATATCAACATATATGGGGTGTAACCCTTCCCATACCAGACTGCTTGTTGTCGCTACGAAAGAAAAAGGCGTAGTTATGACCTCACCTTTTAACGACAACATCTTATAAGCCACTTGAAGAGCCAATGTTCCGTTACTTACCAATATGATGTTATCAACTCCAAGATAATCCTTCAATTTATCTTCCAAATTTCTTAGAAGTTCCCCATTATTCGTTATCCATCCAGAATCATAGATCTTATCTATGTAATATTTGAATCTATTGATATCCGGTAAATAAGATTTAGTAACATTGATCATAAGTTAATTCGCCCCCAATATTATAGATATTTATCCTCCTTATTCCTTTTTCTGACAACCTTACATGGTATTCCATAAGCAACTACATAAGAACCTATATCTCTTATCACTGTTGATCCTGCACCGATAACTGTATTGCAACCTATATTGATTCTGTGAATAACATTAGTTCCTAAACCTACAGCTGTATGATCTCCAACTATAACATTTCCACCAGTGGTTACATTAGGAGCGATTGAAACAAAATCACCTATAATATTATCATGGTCAATGGATGAATTACTATTGATTATACAATGCTTACCTATACGTGTACTACTATTTATAACTGCTCCAGCCATTATAGCGCTACCTTCTCCGATTTCAACTTCTCTAGCGATACAAGAATTAGGGCTGATACAACTAACAAACCTAAAATTAGGATTAATACTTTTTATCTCATCTGTGATTACATGACGACTCCAATTATCACCAATAGCAATTATTCCTCCGTACACATTATTCATTATAACCTCTATCTCATCAGTTAATATATGGTAACCAAAATGTGATTCAGCTCTATTATAATTATCTATAAGCCCAATAATACTATATTTCCCTTCTCTTTCAATTATATCGATTATAACTTTTGAATGCCCTCCTGCTCCAAAAACAACTATATCTTGCATATTATTACCTCTCTATTTATTTATACTGCCAATAATATCAATTTCCATTTTTCTTGAAAAAATTGAAATTATCATGAGCCATTTTTATGTCATAATAATGTTTTCTCATTGATTCGGTATCATGTATAGAAGCACAATATATAGTTCTTTTTCCGTTTCTAAGTTGTTGATAGTACATTTTCTTCTTTTCTTGTAATGATTCAGCAAATTTATCATGGCTGTAATTCTTTCTATGGATATTGAAACAAGTCCTATTCTGATTAATTAACGAGCATTCTTTTCTATATAAACATTGGTCGCAACTTATGTATTGAGTTTGATTCAATTCAATTGAAGCAGCATAACCTGTAACATATGGAGTATACTTGTTAATACGAGAGCTCATGTCCTGATCAGCAGCATATGTTTCTTCATTCCAATAACCTATATAATCAAATACCTCAGGTCTAATACAGTTAAAACACCCAATTATCATATCATATTTATAATAGCTCAATCCTTTTTGGGTTATTTTTTTGGGTTTGATACCTTTTTGTTCGAAAAAGTTTTTTCTTGCGCATCCCAAAAGACCTACATCCTGAAAAGTATCCATTGTTTCCATAAATTTAGTAACAAAATCTTGTGTTTCTATGCATACATCATTTTCGATCAATATAAAGTATTGATCTTTTTTTCTTTTACTTAGAACATAATTAATAGCATAGACGACACCATAATTAATATTGAATCTTTTCCTTGATTTCATTCTTTTATCTTTGATCCCTCGTATATATTTCCATGTGTCATCTGTTGAATTATTATCAACAATATGTAATTCAAAATCATCTGTTGATTTTAATAAAGCTGTTAGATTCTTAACTGTTAACCCAAGTCTATTGAATGTTACAAAACATACTATTGGAACTTGCATCATAATGTCCTTTCATATTATATCTACTCTATATTTTTACTATGATAATAAAAAAAATAGAACTCCAAATGTAATCTATACCTTTTAGAATTCTTTTTTTGTATGAATGATTGATATTTATATTTTATTACGATCAATTATTTTTCTCCACCAATTTTCATTATTGATATACCACTCTATAGTATCTTTCATCCCTTTTTCAAAATCATATATGGGACACCAATCAAGTTCACGTTTTATCTTATTTGCATCTATCGCATATCTTTTATCATGACCTAACCTATCCTCCACATATTCAATCGAAGAGTTATCCTTACCTAGATAATCCAATATCATTTTAACAATGACTAGATTATTTCTTTCATTGTTAGCACCTATGTTGTATACTTCTCCTGTTTTCCCTTTTTGAAGTACTTCATCTATTGCAGAACAATGGTCATATACATGAATCCAATCTCTAATGTTAAGTCCTGTTCCATATACCGGAAGGGACTTATTATCATATGCTCGACTAATCATCAACGGAATGAGTTTTTCAGGATATTGATATGGTCCATAATTATTCGAACATCTTGTTATGTTTACAGGTAACTTATATGTCTCATAATATGATTTGACCAACAGATCAGCACTTGCCTTGCTAGCTGAATAAGGATTATTAGGTGAAATAGGAGTCTTCTCAGTAAAATATCCTTCATTACCTAATGAACCATAAACTTCATCTGTAGATATTTGTATATACTTTTCTATATTATACTTTCTTGAAATATCTAACAGGACTTGGGTTCCCATAATATTTGTTCTAATGAATTCATCGCTATTTCTAATACTCCTATCAACATGGCTTTCAGCTGCAAAATTAATAACATAATCTATCCCTTGTGAAAAGACTTCTTCTACAGTATCATAATCGGATATATCTCCTTTGACGAATACATAATTGTCATTATCACTAACATCATTTAGATTATCAAGATTACCTGCATAAGTAATTTTATCATAATTGATTATTCTATAATCATCATATTTATCAAGCATATATCTTATGAAATTACTTCCGATAAAGCCTGCTCCCCCTGTTACCATTATTGTTTTCATTTTCTTGTTTCACCTCTTATTCAATGAAGTTTCATATTATTTAGTGTAGGCCATAATTTATCTTTGCCAGATAATATTATACTATCTACTCTATCCAAAGGCCAATCAATATCTATAGAAGCATCATTCCATATGATTCCGGCTTCATACTCTTTGTGATAATAATTAGTACATTGATATACAAATTGAGCATACTCTGATAGAACCAGAAAACCATGAGCGAAACCTTCTGGTATGTAGAATTGTCTTTTGTTCTCGTGAGATAAAATTACTCCATATGATTTTCCATAAGTACAACTGTTTTCTCTTATATCAACTGCCACATCAAAAACTTCTCCTCTTGTAACTCTTACTAGTTTACCCTGAGGAAATTCATATTGATAATGCAATCCTCTAAGAACCCCTTTTTGTGAAAAGGATTCATTAGTCTGTACAAAATCCATGCATAATCCTTGTTTGCAAAAATCATCTTTATTATAACTTTCCATGAAGTAACCTCTACTATCCTGATAAACTTCAGGCTCTATTATATATAGATCTTTTATATCAGTTTCTATAAAAATGAACTTTCCCATGAGCTTCTACCTTTCTATTATATACCTTAAATATTGTCCATACTCGGTCTTAATCATTGAATTGGCCAATTCCAATAATTGCTCTTTATCTATATATCGTTTTTTATATGCTATCTCTTCTATGCAAGCTATATATATCCTCTGCTGTTTTTGTATAGTCTCAACGAAATTAGCTGCATCGAGTAATCCATGGTAAGTACCTGTATCAAACCAGGATATACCTTCATTCAATATTTCTACTTTCAACTTTTCTTTTTCCATATATACTTTATTGACATCTGTTATCTCTAGCTCATTTCTATGTGATGGCTTTATATTCAATGCTATATCTACTACTTCATTATCATAGAAATACAACCCTGGTACTGCATAATTGGATTTTGGATACGAAGGTTTTTCTTCTATAGAAACTACTCTATGTTCTTCATCGAATTCTACTACTCCATAACTGGATGGCTCTTCTACATAATATCCAAAAACTGTTGCTCCATCTTCTGTTTTGACTGACCTTTGTAATACATTGTCCATCTTTTCTCCATAGAAAACATTATCTCCCAGTATCAATGCTACTGAACTGCTACCTATGAAATCTCTACCAACGATAAAAGCATCAGCTATTCCTTTTGGCTCATTTTGTACTTCATATGATATTGATATCCCCAATCTATTACCATTACCTAATAATTTTTTATAACTTCCAATGTCTCTTGGAGTAGATATAACAAGTATATCTCTAATACCAGATTGCATCAGAGTCGCCAATGGATAATAAATCATGGGTTTATCATATATAGGCAGCATTTGCTTAGATATAGCTTTTGTAAGAGGATATAGTCTTGTGCCAGCTCCTCCTGCTAATATTATCCCCTTCATGTTTCACCTCTTTTAACAAGTTGTCTATATTTTATATTATTATAATTAGTCCATAAGTGTTACTTATGCAAATAGTAATTACTAACTTCTGTACTGAGTTCATTTTAATAGTATTAAATTATTTTACCATTGTAAACTCATATGGTAAAGAATAAACAAATATCAAATCATGAAAAATCTGTTATATGTTTTTTGATAGCATCAACAAACATATCAACACACTTTTGATAATTGTATTCTGAAACCATTAAATTTTTACCTGCCAATGAAAATTTTTTCCTTAGTTCAGGATTATCAATTAGTTTTTTTAACTTTTCATACCATTCCATTTCATTTTTTGCAATAAACCCATTACATCCATCTTCAATTAATTCCTTGTGTATACCTATATCAGATACAATGACCGGAACTCCTGACATCATGATTCTTTTAAGTCCAAACCCGGATTTTCCATATCTATCGGAAATATTGAGATAAGGTACAATAAAAATATCTGATGATGCAATCTGTGGAACAATTGCTTTAATATACCTATTATATGGTAGAAAAGGAATAAATTCCGCAAATGGCAGATGTTTTTTAACTAGAACACGGTTATCAGGTTTATTGTAATGTTTTCCTTTATGCCATCCATATAATCTAAGTCTTACATTATATTCTTCGTGTATACTGGTTAAAGCATTTTTTATACTTAACAGATCATCGACATATACATCCGCAAGACTTTGCTGCCAGCCTATAATCAAAGGATTATTTTTTCTTTCTTCAAAAGATTTATATGGATAATTTTCGAAATCATGTATTGAGGTTATAGTTTCAACAGGTGTTTTTGTATATAAATGCATCTTATCAGCATGCTGTTTGTTTCCTACAAGAATAAGATTACTATTTCTTAATGCTCTGATATGCCCCTTATCTTTCATCGCCAAAAAATCATCATCTATATATATGAGATACACTTTCCCTTTTAAATGTTTTACATCTTCATAATAATGTCCTGGAAATACCGTTTTCTGAAAAATTATAACATCACAATCTTGACTTCTCAGTATTTGTTTTTTTCTATTCACATTTTGTACTATCTCCACGTCATATCCTGAATCAATTAATGCTCTTGCAAATAACTTACCTGAAATTGTTGTAGGAGCTAAGTCATTACCTGATAAAAAAAACTTAATCTTCAATGAATCACCCCTTTTTCAATAATTTTTCTATTTCTATAAAGTAATTATTGCACATATTCTCAAGAGTAAACATTTTACTTCTTTCTACTATTTTACTTTTATAATAATCATAGTTATCAAAAGTCTGCAATACCTTATCTGCCATACTTGATATGTCAACAACTGGGAAATGTTCAAATGATGGTTCACATTCTCCTCTTAATCCAGCATCTCCAAGAAGCTCTGGTGTACTACCTAGATTAAGACCAACTATTGGTTTCCCAACATTCATTGCTTCAATAATCAAATTGGAACATGCATCATTAGGTCTAGTGTGTAAAATCAAATCTGCTGTACGTATATATTCAGGCATTTTCTCTCTTGGTATGGATGTTCTCAGATCATACCATGTGATATTAGGAAGATTGGCTTTCTTTATCAATTGTTCTTGAGGTGGATAAGCATAACCTAATATCCAGAATTCCAGATCATTTCTATGAACTAATTGTTTAGCAATATCAATTATAGTTCTGATACTATAATCAGCCATGAGAGGAGTACCCCAAAAAGCTATTGACAATATGATTTTTTTATCTTTTGGTCTATCAAGTATTTTTCCTTTTTCTTTAAATATATTTTTATCTGCTCCATTGTAAACAACTACTCCTGGCAATTCACGTCCATTAAATAATTGACTTGCCATTACTCTAGAAAAATTACTTTGGTAAATGATTTTATCTGATAACCTCATTGCAGTAGCTATAGTTTTATTATACTTTCTAACCAATTTCTTTTCAGATAGGAAATCATAATAAATACCATCCATCCTATATAAAACCTTAGTACCTCTTTTTTTGATCTTCAATAACTGGTAAGGGTCAGAATAATAGGCAAGAGTTATAAAAAGGTCTACTATATCATTATGAGAAAAATAAACTTCATGACCTTTTTTAATACAATAATCGCTAAAATTTTTTACCCATGTTCTTGTTCCACCCATACCTTCTGGTTCTATTGGAAAACCTATTTTCATAACATTCCTTCTTTCAATCAATCTTAGTTCATTATATTATTATCGCTTATATATTGTTACAACTTGTACTAAAATTCTAATTTCTATATATTTAACACTATTTTCAACAATCCTCTACTAGCTTGTCACAATTTTAGCTTGTCAGGAATAATATAAACTAGGAAATCATATGAAAGGAGTGTTAGTATGTTTGGATATGGTTGTGGCTGTGGTTATAGAGGATATGGTGGATACGGTTACGGCGGTTACGGCGGTTATGGCTATGGACGTGGCTACGGTTACGGTGGCTATGGTTATGGTGGCTGTGGTTATGGATGTTGCTGTGGTGGTTGCTGTAGTCTTTGCTGTGGTTGTGGATGTGGCTGCGGTTTTAGAAGATGCTGTTGTGGATTTGGTTATTATTAATATAATGTTAAATCGGACATGTTTTGGGCTAAAAGGGTTACCCTTTTACCCTTTTTTTATATAATAATATCTATTCCAGCAATAATAATTATATACATTACAAAGAAGCTACTCCTCGTAAAAGAGTTCAAGGAAAATAGAAAGTAGAACTATCCTATATTACAAAAAAGCTATTGCATCTTAACTAACCAACTATAGTCATAATACATAAATTTATGACCAAATGTAAATTTGATTAATTATAATAGCAACAGCTTTAATTATATTCAATATTTATATTTCATTCATTATTATTGGAGGTATTCAGGTAACGTAATATATTATTTATATTAATTAGGTTAGGTTGATTATTGGCTTTTTATTTATATAATCATAGTGTCTATCTTTAGTAATCTGAACTCATTTTAACTGATAGTAATAAGATATTATTAAATGAACAAAATATCGATTCCCTATATTACATTACTCATAAGATATACTAGGTATATCTAAAACCATACATTAATTAGAAACTTCATTCACTATATTTTATTTATTATCTAGTCATCTATAATGAATACCTCACTATATAATATGATGTTATATGCTACCTTGTCCCATTTTTTTAATAATAAATTTAAAATATCATGATATTCTTTCGATTATGAAATAATAATCGTCCATTAATATATTATATTTTTTATTGCCTCTTATCAATTCACTGATTGCTCTAGTAATTCCAGGATACCTGATTTCATCATTATCATGGAGATAAGCTATTCCTCCTATTTTCAACTTAGGAAGATACAATTCAATATCGCTCTTGATATTCTCATATTTATGTCCCCCATCAATAATCATAAAAGGGATTTCCCCTCTAAGTAATGAGGCTACTTCACTAGAATAACTGGATATAGCAATACATTGTTCCTTTAGATCCTGTCGATTTACATTCTGCATATATTTGATATGGCTACCTATGACTCCACCAGATAATCTATCAAATGGATCTATACTTACAACTTTATTGTTTTTACCCATATAATTCAACATTCTTGCTACAAAGATTGCTGTAAATCCATGATAAGTGCCTATTTCTATCACATAATCATCATCTTCTATTGGTGCATTTAGAATTGATGCAGCCATAAAACTATACATATTCATCCTCATCATTAATCCATTCTTCTTAGAGAATTCTTTACATAGTTTAACTACTTCATCCGGAAGATTCCTTTCCGCTTTAATCAAATTAATTGACATCATTGACCTCCTTTCTAATAACTCATATATTCTTACAAAAAGTATCTATAAAAACTTTCCTATTGTAATATATGTTATAAAATCGTAAATGTGTACAATCTATGGATTTATGAAATTAGATATATACATTATAGACATGAAGAGAAGTTATTTATGGAATATAGTAATATACTAATTATGAAAATAATATCTTAGTATTATGAATAATAATAACCTGGATTCAATTACCATAATTATAGTAAAGGAGGCTAAAATTGGATCGATTAAGCATTATCATAAAAGGAAAGGAGACTCAACTTATAAAATATGTTGAGCTGCTAAAACCACTACTGATAAATCCGGATACTGAACTTATACTCATAAATAATGAAATCGAAAAGGTTGACATACCTTATGATTATTCAATACTGAAATTTGCCAATGAATATAACAATTTTGAAGAGTATTGCCTTACTTCATGTATCGGAGAAAAAATAATACTCATAGAAGAAGGAATGAGACTGACACCTGATATAATAGATTCAATTACTAAAGCACTTGATAGAAATGATCATTTCAATATATCAGTCAATCATAAAACATATTTGGTAGAAGACAAAGCCATCTTTTTCAATAATGAACAAATTTTTGTTCATCATAGAGGCACAAAAGGGTTCAGCAGATATGTTGACCTCACAATAGAAGATTACAGACTAATTGATATGCATAATGTAGATATAGATAGAAATATAAAGTCACTACTTGACGTGAAATACTTAAAAGAACTATTTTCCTGGTATAAAAACTATATATTAACAACTGACCATAACATTCAATTACGATTCCATACTGCTTTAGAAAAACATAAACTCTCTTTAGATAATGAAAATAAATGGATGCTAGAGGACCTGTTCATTAATTCTGATATAGATAACCTGTACACAAAATATCTACAAACAAAGAAATTGCAGCGAACAGACATTATAGAATTCAACAAATCCATCAATGAGAATTTTACGAACAATATTATAAGTAAAAATTTATACTATAGCTGGTTCATCAGGGATTCATTAATTGATATGTCAATACCTGATTATATGATTAGGATAGATACAGAATTGCAGAAATCCATAATATATTATCTCCTTGAGAATGATAAGGACTCTCAGGAATACATCTACAATTTCATTATGAATACTGCTTCGGAGTTCAAGATAAATGATGAGGAAAAACTTGTAACATATCTTATAATCATTAAGAATTATATGGATAACGTAAGCAGCACATCACTCAATTCCAAAACAAATAACCAGTTATTGCAGCTATTGAATCTGTATGTATATTGTTTTAATATCTATTTAGATAATTATGTACCTAAATATAATATCTACGGGGAAGATAAATTCATAAGTATGTACAATGATGCTCAACTATTGATAAAAGAAAAAAAAGTAGCAGAAGCCATCAGCATTCTTATGGACATATGTACTACTTATCAACAAAAAACTAAAATACTGTATTATTACATCCAGAAATTAAAATTGGCAAATAATTATTACCCATATGTTCTAAGTATCTGTATGATAGTAAAAGATGAAGAAAAAAACATCGCTAGATGCCTACATAGCTTGAAACCACTTGTAGATGCAGAATTAGCTGAATTTGTTATTGTTGATACTGGCTCTACAGATAATACTGTAGAAATAGCTAAGAAATATACTGATAACATATTATATTATAAATGGACTGGGCATTTTTCTGATGCTAGAAATTATAGTATTCTATTTGCTCGTGGAGAATACATTATGATTATGGATGCTGATGAAGAATTTCAGCCAAAAGAACTCAATAAGCTGATTGATACCTTCACCAAAACCGATTATAGGACTTACAATACATTTACTCTTAGGATATTAAGTTATACCAATACAGAATTAACCAACTACACCGGATTAACCCAATCACGTATATTCAGGAATGATGGAGAATTCTATTATTACAACGCTGTCCATAATCAACCAAAAAGTAGTTTGCCAGTCAAAAGTCTTGATATTGAGTTTCTCCATTATGGATATATCATGACTGATGGAATAAGAGAAAAAAAATTCGCAAGAACTGGTACTCTGCTAAAAAAAGAATTAGAGAAAGACCCTTACAACTTATATTTCAGATGCCAGCTAAGCTCCAGCTATGGTATGTATGGAGATATTGTTTCAGCAGTAAAACAAGTAGATATATATATGCGTATAATAAAAGATAACAATATGATAAATGATCTGATTTTTATGTATTATAATAATGCTATAGCTTTATATATGAACATAGGAAGATATGATGATGCAGAAGCCGTTTGTGATAGAGGATTAACCTACAAACCAGATTTTATAGACTTCATATATTACAAAGCATATATTCTATTCACCAAAGGTAATTATGAATCTTCAATAGTATTTTTTACTAAATATCTTATGCTTCTACAGAATTATTTCAAATTAAAAATAGCCAATGACCCAAGGTACAATTTTTATACAATAGCAAACAAAGAGACCGCTATCAGGTTAATCATAGTATCCAATTATAGATTAAAAAAATATGAAGATTGCGTGGCTATAATAAACCAGATCAAAAACAATGATACCCTATTCAATTGTATCCATGAAATCATTAATTCTTATTATTATACCAATAGATACGTAGAAATTGCCAATTTCTATAATAATGCTATATTAAGTGGAGACGAAGCTATAAAAAGTATATTTAAATTTTTCTTGCTAGACAATCTGCATGATTCAGATACCGAACAATCAGAGAAATGTCTTTCTGCTCTTTCATCTAATCATGTTGATGAAGCGTTACTAAATGAAATCAGAAAAAAACTTAGAATGACATATTTTCCTGACGTAATAGATAGTCTTGATATGGTCAATAAATATGATATTAATGGTATTGATTTTGAATGTGCTTCCAAGGTATTGAAAAGTATCATACCAATACTGAACAGCACTAAGACTGCTTCCACTAATATGACAGAAATATATTTGATAAAACGGGCTGTCAGAGTTATATTACACCGTGCCAAAGAAATGGTTGTTTCCAATATACTAACTGTAGATAAATTAAAATCTATTTTCCAGAAATATATGGAACTGACATCAATCATCATATCACAGAAAAAGTTGAATCTGCTTGAAGACAAAGAAATCAGATTTATTACTGAGATGAATCTTGCTTTATCAGATGATACAGATGATGAATATAAGATATATCATGCCAAAAAAGCTGTCCATAATTATAATGAAATGAATTATATCATAGATATAATCTTTAATGACACATTAAATAAAACTCCAACCAGTAAAGTCAAGATGTCTGCTCAAGATTATTCCTCAGAAGCTGACAAATTAATTAATAATAAATCATTGCATGAAGCAGAAAAATGCTTATTGACAGGTATAGAGAATTATCCTGACAATAGCGATATATTCAGTAGATTATGTAAGTTATACAGTAAGAAAAATGATACCAAAAAGCTTATAGAAATTTATAGTAAGTTCAGAATGATAAATCCTAATATTAATATTGATCATAGAGAATTCATCCCTCATAAAAGCCTTGACAACATTAAAGACATAAAAGTACTTCAAGGCACAATGGATTTAACTAAAAAAACATCAAACATTGCAGAAATATTAAACTCCAAAGGTATCAATACTAAAATATTGAATTATGTCAATAATTATACTTATAATAATCCAGACTACAAATTGGATTTAAATAAATTCAGTTCTCCTAATGACATGTTAAAGCCAACAATAGAGGCAGCTTCAAAGATCATACCTAATTTTGATGTCTTTCATTTTCATTATTTGAAATCTCTTACATTAAATTACTCTGACTTGGTTGTTTTAAAAGAATTGAATAAAAAAATATTCATGAACGTTTGGGGAAGAGACGCACTCCTCTCTTATAGAGCAGCACAATATAATCCATATGTAGAGATTAATCTACAAGCTGATGAACATATAAGAAGTATACTAGAAAAAATATCAAAATATATTCCATGCTGTATTGTCAGCAATGCTGAATTGATTGAACATGTAAAAGATTATTTTGAAAAAGTTGAACATATAAATATGATGGTGGATATTGATAAATATGTGCCAAATAATGAATCTCAAAACATACCTAATAGAAATTTTACTATTATACATACACCATCTTTAGTTAGTGATACACAAAGCATAATAAAAGCAGTTGAAAACCTCAAACAAAAATACGATTTGAATTTCTACCAAATGCAAGAAATGTCCAGTGAAAATGTCATAAATGATATTCCAAAGGCAGACCTTATAATTGATCAGATAACCCAAGGAACCTATAGCCATCTTGCCATTGAATCCATGGCTCTAGAAAGACCTGTCATTTCATGGGTCAGCGACTATATGAAAGATAAATATCCAAAAGACCTGCCTGTAATAAGTGCCACTCCTGAAAATATTGAAGAAAAATTAGCATATATATTAGATAATAGAGATATGCTAAGAAATGTAGGTATTGAAGGAAGAGAGTATGTAAAAAAATATCACAATTCTCACATAGAAATCAATAAACTTATTGATTTGTATACTAAAAACAAAGAACTACCCCTCATAAAAGATTTCAAGAAAAATTGAAAGTAGCACTTTCCTATATTATTAAAATGAAGGGACCTTACGTCCCTTTTTTGATTGAGATATTCAATTATAGTGATAATCTATTTAACTACAGTAATATTAATTCAGTTTACTATTAACAACATTCAAATCCATTAGCTATTATTGATACACAAAGTTCGGTTGTTCCTGCAGGAGCTACTATCTCAACACTCCTTAGTGGATTTATACTAGCTGAGAATATATCAAAATCAGTAATTACTGATATATCTCCACCATTGACAATTATCTGTACTGGATTGGCTAATGGAGCTTGAGGTTGAACTACAACTGTTCCAGATAATGCAAGTATACCTATTTCTGCTAGCCATATATTGAATGTACCAGCAGCAGTGAATGTGATAACTTTATCTGTATAGCCATATTGTACACTACATTTGCAACCTCCAATTAAACTACTACCAATACCACAACAAGTACTTATATTACATCCCATTATTATTTCTCCTTTAAATTTAAGATTTTTTTATAACATATTCAATTTCGATCACAAGATTTATATTATAAATATAGATCCTGTCATCAAACTTTTCTATATGAATATCTCAATAATATATTATGCTAGTACTAACTTACTTGTCCCTATTTCTCAACTAAAATAATATTATACGTGTGTCATTATTTTAATAAAAATGAAGAAACAAACTGTTTCTTCATCATATGAGATATTCTAGGTAAATGATAAGTTTTTCATTCTATATAAATCATAACAAGTTAATTATGTCATTTTTCATTAGCTAACATATTCTAATTAACAACATTCAAATCCAGTAGCTATTATAGATACACAAAGTTCAGTTGTTCCTGCACCAGTAATTATATCAACACTCTCTAGTGGATTTACACTATTTGATAAGATATCATTTTGAATAGCTATTAATGCACCACCATTAATACTTACAAATGTATTATTAGGCAATGGAGCTTGAGGTTGAACTACAAATGTTCCAGATAATCCAGGTAAGCCCATATCTGCTTGCCATATATTGAATGTACCAGCAGCAGTGATTGTAATAACTTTATCAGTATAGCCATACTGAACACTACATTTGCAACCTCCAATTAAACTACTACCAATACCACAACAAGTACTTATATTACATCCCATTATTATTTCTCCTTTCAATTTAAGATTTTTTTATAACATATTCAATTCCTATATACAAGATTTATATTATAAATATTGATCCTGTCATCAAACTTTTCTATATGAATATCTCAATAATATATTATGCTAGTACTAACTTCCTTGTCCCTATTTCTCAACTAAAATGAAACAATGTCATCGTTTTAATAAAAATGAAGAAACAGACTGTTTCTTCATCATATGAGATATTCTAGGTAAATGATAAGTTTTTCATTCTATATAAATCATAACAAGTTAATTATGTCATTTTTCATTAGCTATCATATTCTAATTAACAACATTCAAATCCAGTAGCTATTATAGATACACAAAGTTCAGTTGTTCCTGCAACAGTAATAACAGAAACATCATTAAGTGGATTAACGCTTCTAGCATAGATATCATCAGTTATTGGTTCTGGAGTAGCGCCATTAATTGAAACTTGAGTAAGACCTGGTAATACAGCTTCAGGTTGAATTACAACTGTTCCAGAAATTCCTGTTAAGTTGACAGCTTGCCATATATTAAATGTACCAGCAGCAGTAATTGTAATGACTTTTTCAGTATAACCATATTGTACACTACATTTACAACCTCCAACTACAGTACTTCCAATACCGCAACAAGTGCTTATGTTACATCCCATATTGTCATCTCCTTTCATAATTATGTTGAAATACTTCTCATTATAATCACTTAACCTAATAGGAAAATCTATCTAATGTCTAATATACACATGAAATAGAGTACCATTTTGTATAGTCTTCATCACATATGGTACATTTTTCTCCTTTTCTTTTTAAGTCAGATATATAATGAACAGCTATCTCATAGCATCCAAAACAAAACTCTTCATCTGAGCGACAAAGACATTGGGCTGCTATACTGTTAACATTTTGAATTGTAATGCTTTTTTCTTCATGAGGTAAAACTTTAACAATAACGCATTCTTTACCCTTAAATCTTAATCTTAATAAACAATCCGATTGATTTTCTATTTTTATTGTTACTGCTGCTTTAATACCTATACCTTCCCATATGGTACTAAAGCATTTTCTACGTAATTCAAATTTATTGGAAATCACGTCGGTAATATAACAATCTGGTTCTTTCTTGCAATCATCTTCTCTGCAATAGCATTTTGTACATCTAGTTTTGGTACATGTTCTATACACTTTAGATTACCTCCTATTATGAATATCTCAATATATATTATGCAACTTATAAGCTTCTTGTCCCTATAAATTTAATTTTATATATGATTTTTTTATAAATGAATATATTACCTCATATAAAGTAAAATTATAGGATTTTTTACTATAAATTAATATCTATGATTAGCACGTATATCCAAATAAACAATCAACTACTATCCCCTCACATAGTATATGAAAATTAACTATACAAAAAGAAATGTCTAATATCTTTGTTCTTTGGATAATATCTGCTAAACAGTATAATCATTTTTATCATTATTCTTAAATTCTGACTCTAGTAATTTTCTGATTTTATTTGTTTTTTCTTCAAAATAGTAATAGTTTTTTACAAAATCTCTATACTCTCTTGAATCATAATCTTCTTTAATTATATCTAGCAACTCACCAATCGTATTCCATATATATTTTCCCTTATAAATATTTCTCGCACCAACAAAATTATGAATAAGAGGTTTAATACCTTTTGCCATTGCCTCCATAACACTTAGATTCTGAGATTCAAAGACACTAGAACATATTATATATTCTTTATCTTCCAACCACTTATCAATATCATCTACCCATCCTTCATAGATAACATTATTAGACAATCCCATTTCAATAATCATTTGCCTAAGATATAAAACATATCTTCCATCTTGGAATTTTCCTGCTATATATAACTTGTATCTGTTATCTCTTTCATATATTGATTTAAATGCTTGTAGCAAAAGCATTGGACCTTTTTTATAATTGATATATCCTACAGATGCGATATTAAAACCAGGTTTTCTTTTTTTGAAGGAGTATTTCTCTATATCTATACCATTAGCTATGACTTCAATTTTATTACTATCTACATGATGTTCTTTAACCATCAGTGTTTTTATATGATTTGCAACAACTATCAACTTATTGACAGCATTCCAATTTACTGAAGAGGGATAATTTGTAAAAATCTCATAACTATGAAGTCTACAAATTATAGTTTTTTCTTGTGCCCTATCAAGTTTACTCCCATAAATAAGTAATTCATCACACCATTCGAACCAACTAATGTCAGCCCATTCCATTTCTTCATCTATAATGCTATAATCTGAAACAATTATTTTCTTGGTTTCAAAGTTCTTAGATAGTTCAACTATAATATCATTTATAAAATTATCTAAACCTTCTTTAACAAAAAATGCTATTTTGCTATTGCCATCAATTTTACCTGTCACGAAATCACCCCTTATATGATTTTACCTGTTAATTCATATTATGTTATTTCGATAATAATGTTCAGGTAAGTGATTTCAAATTACATCTGTAAAACTATATAGGACAAACCTTTAATTATGTTCATATACTATAATGAGATATTATATATTTTATAGGTCCATGAATTCGTAGGATTAGATGATAAAGTTTATGTCTATTTACTATTACTTTAATGTATTGTGACTATAGACTCATTACCAGTAATGAAAATTGAATTGAAAAATCTAATATATATGCTTACTCAATAACATATCTTTAGAATTGATCAGGAGGTGATCTTATGGCATGTAATAACAACAATGTTTTATAGAAAATATAACTCTCTGTGTGAACTATTTGTAGAGAACATTTTATTAATTTAAAAAGCATGTTTTAGGCATAAAAAATAGAACAAGCCTATTACAAGATTTGTTCATTTTTTATCCTTTTTGATTATTATATGGTATCAATAACACCTATAAAATTAAAAAGTCTGTCATATAATTGCAAAATAAATTGGAATAAAAAGGATAAGTTTTTCAACTTACCCTACAAAATAACACTTTAATATATGTTATATCAAATTTCATGACAAATACTAAACAAATATTTTAATAACATATCTTCAAAATTTTACAAATAGCAATATCATTGGTGGTAATAATATTTCATCATTAAGATTATTACTTGGGCATTCTAATATCAAAATTACTAAAGCTTAGCCTTTTAATTAGGCTTTATATAATCCTAACTACTAACTACATCTATAATTTTAATTGAATTTTTAAACTCAATATAATCATATTAGATTAGTTACCCTTTTTGACACATTGGTAATCTGCTAAAATCCACCTCAACCCATGCATTTTGTAAATGATCTAATCCTAATTTCTTAGCCGTTTTTGTATTCACATCAATTCCTGCTTGTAATCGTACTATTCTTCCATATTCATCTTTACCATCATTATAGTTATCAAAAAAAGCCGCTTGTGCCATTGGCATCATACAATCTAAATCTTTATATTTCCGACATGTACAATTCCAATAATCATCTTCTATATTATATGGACCTGCCTCTTTAACTATTAGATCCTTCAATGTAGTACCTTTATAAGAAATATCTATAGGATAGGATTTTGTATATATTTCCTTACATTCAGGAGTTAACCACTCTAATTTTCCGATGTTGGCAAACTTCAAACACAAAAATGGCAATGCATTTTCGCAATAGCATTGTGTTGCATATACTGTACCAATTCCTCCAAGTAGTGTTTTAATATTTTTTTCTCTTAACCATTTCTTCCTATAATCCCTTTCTACATCAAACCATTCCTTCAAATAATTATTAAACTTTTTATACTTCTCATCACCCATTATCCTTATAAATTCAGACACTATTCTTTGGCTAACATCTTCAAATAGCTCGTTATATTCTCTTATTGCTCTTTTAGATAATACACTTCTTGATTCATCACTCAGCATCATTCCTCTTGTAACTACTAAATCTTTCATTTCTTCTATTTCTTCAGGACTTAGATCAAGTACTTTTTGCATTTCTATTAGATCTGGTTCTAATCCAGCAGTATTACTTAAATATCCAAAGATTTTAAATACCTCGACAGGTGATAATTCATTATTGTTACTTCCATATAGATAATACATCTTATACCTCATTCTATTATTCAGTATATATTATGCTACTAAAATTAACTTTGGCATACATTTACCACCAATAGATTAACGATATTAGTTGATATTAATATCTGTGAATGTTAAAATATACTGAGGTGATAATATATGAAATCAAAACTAGCAAGAAACGGATTAATTTTTGCTACATTGTGCTTTTTAATAGGCAGTTGTATATTCATGTCTGATAATCAAACAGCGGCTCTACTTGATTTAATAAGTGCTTTTCTATGTTTAATAGCTGCTTATAAACAACATAAGAAATATAAAGAGTCTATTCACTAATATAATCATTTGTTTTCATATGTATGATATAAATTGTCAACATGATATTGTTGTTAATATATTTCATTATATTTTCATATTCTCTTTCACATTGTTGCATTATATCTCTCTTGTAACATACCTATACAAGTTTCTAGCTGTACATTTATAAAACAAGTAATGCAATACAATAAAGGCTATAACAAGTTTTACATTTTCTAATATTAATGAGTTATTAAATGTAACCATTCCAGTATGTTTCATTAAAACAAATATTAATATATAGCTGTAAATGATACCAGATATTATAGGTATTAAAAATAGTGGCTTTATTGACCTAGAAATATTTGTTTTTATTTCTTTTTTTGTAATTCCAACCCCTTTAATCTTATCATATTTTTGTTTAACTTTATCTTTTTCACTGATTATTTTAAAAGATAATATATTTCCAGCAGAAATCAAGAATAAAATAGCTATGAAAAAAGTTATGAAAATTATAAATTTATTTTCCTCCATTGAATTTTTATAGCATTCTACACGATTAGTAATATAAAAAGGATATTTATACCACTTAGTATCTTTCTTGGTCTTTTCTGTTTTATATTCAGAGAATTCATCATATAATGTATTTTCTATTTTGCTTGACACTACTTTTATTTTACTTTCCTCCTGAAAATCACCATATAGAAAAGTTCCTTTTCTATCATCCGATAATTGGCTGGAATAAGAATTATAATCATCATTATCAAGTATAAAAATATATCTATTATAATAACGATTGGTTTTGTTCATAATGTTTTTGCTTATGTCGCTTTCAATTATAAGCTGTTCATTATTTTCTTGTAACGTTATAAATCCTTCACTATACCAAAAATTGTCAAATGCGCCATTTCTTATAATTACTACTTTTCCACTAGATACATCAATATTTTCTCCATATAACAGTTTGCTATCATTTTCATTAACAAATACAGGTTCATATAAAACTGGAAACTTAGCTATTGGCATAGTAATGAATTCCAATTTCTTACTGTCTACTAGCTGGCAATCATACTCATTTAACACTGATTGATATATTTTGTTAAATTCATTGTTTATGTGATCATTATAGACATAAGCATAATCATATGGATTATTTTCTCTGTTCTCTATTTTTATGTTAATAAAAGAATTATAAGATGTCATAGTAAATATGAATATTAGTATACATAAAATTGTAAGTGAAAATATGTACTTTTTATTATCATTCAACTTATGACTCATTTCAGTGATACTAAGTATTTTCTTCAAGTAAAGCTTTTCATTTCGCTTCGCACCATGTATAATATAATAACTTGATTGGCTGATGACTATATAAATACCAATAAAAGATGTCAAAATAATACCTGTATAGAATAATCTATAATTGCTTTCTAGCTCTCTAAAATTCATCTTATATAATAGATACATAGGTGTTACAGTTAATAATATTCCAATTACTAGAACTATGATACTATTATGTTTAGTTTCCTGCTTAACCTTATTATTTTTTACAATTTGTACTATTTCTAGTTTTCTAATACATCTTAGTGTATTAAATGTTGTTACCATATAAACGATAAGAAATCCAAAAAAAGTATGTACTAAGTTAATTAGAGATAGATGATAAGCAATAACGTCAAAGTCCAATACATGGCTAAACAAAAGCAAAAACAATTTTGAAAAAACTATACCGCAAATAATACCCACTAATAAAGAACAAGACGATATGATAAGATTTTCAATAGCAATCATTTTTTTGATGTCCTTAGTTCTCATACCCAACGTTAAATACAATCCAAATTCTTTTAATCTAGATTGTAAAAAAGTTTTGTTGGAATGTATCATATGAAAGATGGAGAATAGTATAATAACTAATAATACCAATACCAAAAAAGTTTTAGCAATTTCATCTTTATAAAAGGCATCTATAAAATTAGGATTTAATCTTATAGAATTAAACAAGAAAAATATAGTTATACAAAATACATTATTGATAAAACAAATAGAATAATCTTTTAAATTATACATAAAATTTTTAATAATAATATCTCTAAATTTCATCAACTGCACCTCCTGATAAGGAAAGAGCATGAATAATATCACCTAAAAAGTTCTTTTTATCACCTTTCTTCATCATTTCAATAGATAGTTTACCATCTTCTATAAAGATAACTCGATCGCAATAACTTGCTGCAAAAGGATCATGTGTTACCATAAGAATAGTTGATCCTAACTCTTTATTCATTTTACTTATATAGTTCATTATTACACGTGTGGACTTAGAATCAAGATTTCCTGTTGGTTCGTCAGCAAATAATATCGCCGGTTCATTAATAACAGCTCTTGCAATTGCTGCTCTTTGTTGCTGACCACCTGATACATTCCATGGATATTTATCTTTTAATTTATATATATCAAATAAGGACATTATTTCTTTAGCCCGTAACTTCATACTTTGTGGCTCTCTTTTATCAAGTATCATAGGAAGCATGATATTTTCTTGCAAAGATAAACTATCTAATAATTTGAATTCTTGAAAAACGAAACCTAAATTTCGTCTTTTAAATAAAGCTAACTCGTCTTTATTTAGCTCACCAATATTATTACCATTGATAATAATACTGCCTGAATCTGCGTTATCTAAGCCACTTAAAACATTTAAAAGCGTTGTTTTCCCACTTCCTGAAGAACCCATAACACCTATGAATTCCCCTTCCTCAATTTCAATAGAGAAATCATCTAATGCAACAACTTTATTATCTTCTTTTCCATAAATTTTAGTTATATAATTACCTTCTAATACATTCATAATATTCTTTTTATGATATAGTAACCTTAATATATCATATACTCCTTTCATTAATCATTCATTATGCTCTACTTAATAGGCTACTTAACTATAAACTAATATTATAGCTTTTGTGGAAAATAAGATATTGATTATATTGAATAAAGTATTACATTTTTGTAATTATAGGAGAAACGCTAAATATTGATTTAATCATAATCACTATAATAATATATATATACTGTCGTTCCTATATCCTTTTTTGATTCAATCTTAATCTTATGTTTTAATTTATCACATATTTTTTTACATAAATATAAACCAATCCCGCTAGAATTAGGTGATAATCTTCCATTTTCTCCTGTAAAGAAAGGTTGAAAAGCCCGTTTTAGATCATAATCAGGAATACCTATACCAGAATCTGATATTTTAACTTCTACATAGGATTTTTTTTCTGATATTGAGATATTGATATTATTATCAACATGTTTCAACACTGAATATTTTATAGCATTAGACATTATTTGTTGTAAAATTACTTTATTCCATTTTTTATCTGTAATAATGGATATATATTCCTTTTCATAACTTAGCTTTGGATAAATATTATTGATGATAAAATAATTTTTATTCTCAGTTATAATACTTTTCATTTCTTCAACAATATTTAATTTTGTTGGACATACATCCTTTGAAAAATCACCAAATCTTAACATGTTTAGTCCCATTTCTGACAGATAATGTATCTTATTTATTTCATGGTTTATTAGATTGATTTCGTTTTCATCATAAGTTTTTTTATTAATCCTTTCTATAATAAGCTTAATAACTGTAATAGAAGCTTTCATATTATGTATACAAAGAGAAAAAAATCTTATGTTTTGTTTATATTCTGATATGATTGTTCTTATTTTTCTTATATGCCTACTTTGATTAGTCTTAATATATTTGATAATCTCTAATTGTTCCTTACCATAATTATCTTTAACAGAAAAGTCTTTGCCATCTTTCATTATTATCTTCATAAATTGATAGAATTTCAACCAATCAAGAACTAAATATATAATTAATAAGAATGCTGCAACTATAATTGGATATACAATACTTCTACTTTTTTGTTGATATAAATTAAAATAATTGATCAGTAAACTTGTATTCAACACATAAAATATTATTAGTTTTATTCTATCTATAAAAAAAATCTTTATCATTTTACTATTCATAATCTATAGCTCCTGTATCAAAAAAATAACCCACAGCACGTTTGTTTTTTATGGCTGTTTTACTTATATTAATTTCTTCCAATCTGTTTTTTACCCTTTTTATATTAACATTTAATGTGTTCTCATCAATAAACGTATCACTGTCCCATAAAGCATTTAAAATTTCTTCTCTAGATATTACTTTATTTTTATTGCATAAAAAAAGTTTTAGCAAAGTAAGTTCATTTTTGCTTAGAACTGCTTCTTTATCTCTGTAACTTATTCTGAATTTTTCTAAATCTAGTTTTATACCACAGACCTCTATTATATTATTGTTTTGATCTGATTTATCATAACATCTTCTTAACAACCCTCGTATTTTTGTATGTAACATTTGCATACTAAAGGGTTTTATTATATAATCATCCGCACCTAGTTCAATACCGTGAATTTGTTCTAATTCTGTGTTATTGGATGAAATGATTATTATAGGTTTATTGGATTTTCTACTGAAAATTTCACATAACATATAACCATCATAATAGGGTAGATTTATATCTAGTAACGTTAAATCAGGATTAATGCTAAAATAAGTTTTATCTATATTTTTAAAATCCTTTGTAACAATAACTTCGTATCCATACCTCTCAAGGTTTTGTTTTAATACATTCCTTAAAGAATTATCATCTTCAATAATCAATATCTTCATTGGCATTCTATCCATATGTGGAATCCTCCTTGCACCAGTTTTATTTATTCAGTTATGATAATACAATCGTGGCTAATACCTCTAGAATAACTTATTATCAAATGTAGTTAAATATATATCCACAAAATATAACATTAATCAAGATTATAACACGTTTCCGAATAAATCTACAGATAATTTAATGATATAAGTTCGTTACCATAACTATCTTAAAAATTATTATAAACCGTATATTACCTTTATCTAAGTATTTTGTCAATAGCTTTTTAACATGACATAATAAATAATAAGTTCAATGGATTTCTATCCTTGGTGGTGGTGATATTTCATCATTGAGGTTATTACTTGGACATTCTGATATTAAAATAACCGAAAAATATTTACATATATCAAATACATTGTTTTTGACTGCTGGAAAAGATAATATTTATAGACTAAATAAAGTATTTTTTAAACGGTTTTATGATACTTTCTCATCCTAGTTAAAGTACATCTTAGAAATTTAACGATACTTTTAAGTACCAATTTTAGCAGTCAGAAGGGGGGTTATACAATTATAGTATAATCCCCCTAAACTATGCTTAAAACCTCTATTTAATCAAATAAAAACCCTCGGCAAGCACTAACTGCAAACCCAGAGTTTCTGTGACGTGCGCAAGAAGATTCGAACTCCCGGCCTTCTGATCCGTAGTCAGACGCTCTATCCAGCTGAGCTATGCGCACAAAAAAATATTAAATTATCTTATTAAGATATAAAAAGCACCCAAGGTGCTATACATTAATGCCGGAGACCGGAATCGAACCGGTACGATCTTTAAGGACCGCAGGATTTTAAGTCCTGTGCGTCTGCCAGTTCCGCCACTCCGGCATTTTAATGGGCGCAACAGGGCTCGAACCTGTGACCCCCTGCTTGTAAGGCAGGTGCTCTCCCAGCTGAGCTATGCGCCCTTATTAAATTAGTTACGTTTGGTCTGGGTGACAAGACTTGAACTTGCGACCTCTAGAACCCCATTCTAGCGCTCTACCAAACTGAGCCACACCCAGACAATGGAGTGTAACTGTCACTAAACGACCCAGAAGGGACTCGAACCCTCGACCTCCGGCGTGACAGGCCGGCGTTCTAAACCAACTGAACCACTGGGCCTAATTAGTTATTATAAAATGGACCTTCAGGGACTCGAACCCCGGACCAACCGGTTATGAGCCGGTTGCTCTGACCAACTGAGCTAAAGGTCCATATAGAGCCGACGATCGGACTTGAACCGATAACCTGCTGATTACAAGTCAGCTGCTCTGCCAATTGAGCCACGTCGGCATATTAATATATAGAAAACAATTTATACATTAATACTACTATATCTATATGATGACTCGTAGGGGAATTGAACCCCTGTTACCGCCGTGAAAGGGCGGTGTCTTAACCGCTTGACCAACGAGCCTTATTTAAACTCCCCGAGTGGGACTCGAACCTACAACCCTTCGGTTAACAGCCG